>CADCQZ010000193.1 GCA_902803675.1 uncultured Eubacteriales bacterium | reverse complement strand
TCCTCGATGCCCGTGCCCAGGGCCGTGATGATGGAGCGGAACTCCTCATTGGCCAGCACCTGGTCCAGGCGCTTTTTCTCGGCGTTCAGGGGCTTGCCCCGAAGAGGCAGGATGGCCTGGAAGCGGCGGTCCCTGCCCTGCTTGGCGCTGCCGCCTGCCGAGTCGCCCTCCACGATGAACAGCTCGTTCTCCACCGGCCTGCGGCCCGTGCACGCCGACAGCTTGCCCACCAGGGGCGCCGCTTCCAGCTGGTTCTTGACCCGGGCGATGTCCTTGGCCTTGCGGGTGGCCTCACGCACCCGGGAAGCCTTCAGGGCCTTGTCCACGATCTTCTGGGCCAGGTCCTGGTTGCGCAGGTCCTCCAGATAGAGGGTCATCTGGGTGGTGACGATGCTCTCCACCGTGGGGCGCACGTCGGTGTTGCCCAGGCGCCCTTTGGTCTGCCCCTCGAACTGGGGGTTTTTCACCATGCAGCAGAGGATGGCAGTGATGCCCTCGCGGAAGTCCTCGCCCAGAAGGTTCGTGTCCTTCTCCTTGAGGACGCCGGTGCGCCGGGCGTAATCATTGAACACCTTGGTCCAGGCCGCACGGAAGCCGGCCTCGTGGGTGCCGCCCTCGGCGGTGGGGATATTGTTGACGAAAGAAAAGACGGACTCGTTGTAGCTGTCGGTATACTGCACCGCGCAGCTGAAGATCACATCGTCCTTTTTGCCCTCGAAGGTGATCACGTTCTCGCTCAGGGGCGTCTTGTCACGGTTGAGATAGCGCACATAGTCCACGATGCCCCCCGCGTAGCAGAACTCCATCTGCTTCTCCTGGGGATCGGAGGCCCGCTCGTCCGTGAAGGTGATCTTCACGTTGCGGTTGAGGTAGGCCAGCTCCCTCAGGCGGTTGCGCACCGTGTCGTGGCTGAAGACCACGGTCTCGAAAATGGTGTCGTCCGGCATGAAGCGCACCAGGGTGCCCCGCTTGCGCGTGTTCCCGAGGCACACGAGGCCCTCGGCGGTGTGCCCCGCCAGGATCTTGTTCTCCTTATCGTCCCACACGCTCTCAAAGCGGATGGTGTAGTGGCTCCAGTCGCGGAAGGAATCCACGGTCATCCACCGGCTCAGGGCATTGACCACGCTGGCGCCCACGCCGTGCAGGCCGCCGGAATAGGCGTAATTGTCGTTGCCGAACTTGCCGCCCGCGTGCAGGCGGGTGTAGATGACCTCCACGCCGGAGATCCCCAGTTCCGGATGCTTGTCCACCGGCACGCCGCGGCCGTTGTCCCACACCGAGGCGGAGCCGTCTTTATGAAGGGTCACGGCGACCTCCGTGGCGAAGCCGCCCATGGCCTCGTCGATGGCGTTGTCCACGATCTCCCACAGCAGATGATGGAGGCCCCGGGAACCGGTGGAACCTATATACATGCCGGGACGCATGCGCACCGCGTCCAGGCCCTCGAGTACTTTGATGCTGCTGGCGTTATATCCCTGTGCCATATGTCCTTCCTTATCGTGTTTGATGGGGGTATACCGTAAAAAGCCAAAAGAAGGCTTTATAACATTATATCATTTTTCCCGTATCACTGCAAATCCGGCCGCCGATTTTACATCAGGCCCTCTGCCGGACTTCACGCGGCCCGGCCGGCCCTCCTTCCCGGGGACGCATAACCCCTGAAAAGCCAAAAGTCAAATGACAAATTTCTAACAAATCACGCCGGCCGGTTATGCACCGCTCCGTCCACATTCTCCGGCCGGGAAAGGCGCGGACCCGGCGAAAAAAACGGCGCGGGGCGCAGTATTCCGCCATCCGCGCGAAAAAGCCCGCCGAAGCGGGTTTTCCACATCATCCACCGGGTTATCCACGGAAAATGACGGTATTTTGGGCTTCGCGGCCCCCGGCGGTGGATAAACCCGGTGGAAAACAAAAGTTATCCACCGTTCCCGCCCGCCGGCTGTCCACAGATATATGTGACCTGTTTGTTACGAACATGTTAACTCATCACGGGCCCGTGTCCGGGATCAGTCCCATCGCTGTCATTTATTTATCGGTCTAAAAACGGTCAGTTCCCCGCAAATCCTAGATTCTGGAAAAACAAAATTGACAAAACCGGAATTATTCTATATAGTATGGAGCGAGTTCAGATGCCGCCGTACGTCCATGATTACCCTTTTTCCATCAAAGGAGCCTTTCTTATGAGCCGTGACAATAAAAAAAACGACCTCCGGGTGATCAGGACCCACCAGCAGCTGGAGGAAGCCTTCCGGGCGCTCTCGTTCAGGACCGATCCCGACGCCTTCACCATCCAGCAGCTGTGCGATGAGGCCGGTATCCGCCGCACCACTTTTTATCAGCATTTCGAGGACAAGCACGATTTCTATATCTGGTTCCTTTTAAGGATCCAGCGCCAGTACATCGAGGATCATCCCCTGGAACTGAAGGACACGGATGACGTGGTATCGGTGAGCATGCAGTGCGTGACGAAAATGCTGGGTTTCCTCAAGGAAAACAGCCGCCTGATCAACGCCATCTCCAGCGACCGGCTGCCCAAGGCGTCCTTCCTGGGCTGGTTCTACGTGGCCTATCGCGAGAGCCTGAAGCAGCACGTGAAGCGCTACACCGATCTGAAAGGCATCCTGTCCCTGTTCCCCCACGATATGATCGCCAGCTACTATACCGGCGCCATCGTGAGCAGCGTGATCTGGTGGTACAGCGCGATCGACATCTACAAGGAGCAGAATTTCCTGGAAGACCTGGAGATGATGCTGCGCCACAGCCCCCAGTTCCTGGAGGAACACTCCCTGCACATCAATCAGTGATCCCGCTCAAACGCCTTCAGGGCGGCCCTCAGGTTTTCCTCCGGGTCCGGGTCCGTGAGCCGGACACAGTTTTCGAACCGCTTGAAAAACGTGATCTGCCGCTTGGCGTAGTGCCGCGTGCGGGTCTTTATCAGGTCCACCGCCCGTTCAAGGGGCAGCTCTCCCCGGAAATACAGATACAGTTCCTTATAGCCCAGGCCCTGGATGGCCTGGGCTTTTTCGTCGATCCCGGCGTCGTACAGGGCCCGCACCTCTTCAAGGAGGCCCTGTTCCATCATGCGGTCCACCCGGCGGTCGATATCGCCGTACAGACGGGAGCGTTCCGGGCAGAGCACCGCCGTGACGAACCGATAGGGCTGATCCCCGCCGGTGAATGAAAAGCGGGCCTCCATGGGCTTGCCTGTCAGTTCCGTCACTTCCAGGGCCCGGATGACCCGCCGGACGTCGTGGGGATGGAGCCTGTCCGCGCTCGCGGGATCTTTCTCACGCAGAAGATCGTGCAGCGCCTGAGCGCCGTGTTCCGCCGCGTAGGCTCTGTACCGTTCCCGGAGGGCTTCGTCCCCCTCCACGCCGCCCAGGGCGCTGCCCTGCATCAGGGCCTGGAGATACAGCCCGGTGCCGCCCACCAGGATGGGCACATCCACCCGCTCGATGATCTTCTCCGCCTCCGCGACCCAGTCGCTCACCGTGAAGCTCTCGCCGGGATCCCGCAGGTCCAGCAGATGGTGGGGCACCCGGCGGCGGTCCTCAGCGTCCGGTTTGGCGGTGCCGATATCCATGCCCCGGTAGACCTGCATGGAGTCCATGCACAGGATCTGCCCTCCGAGAGCCTCCGCAGCTCTCAGGGCCAGGGCCGATTTTCCCGATGCCGTGGGACCTGCCACGGCGTATACCGTCTTCTCAGTCATGGCTCTCCTGGATCCGCTTGAAGCGTTTCTCGATATCCGCTTTGGTCAGCTGGATCATCAGCGGCCGGCCGTGGGGACAGGTCAGGCGGATATCCTCCCGGAGCATGCGCTCCACCAGCTCTTTCACGCTGGCGGCGTCCAGCTTTTCGCCCCCCTTGACGGCGTGCTTGCAGGCCATCTGCGTCAGGCGCTGCACCTTTTCCGTCTGGGAGATCCCGCCGTGGGATATCAGCTCGTCCAGCGCCGCGTGGAAGCACATTTCCGCCTGGGGCTCTCCCAGGATCAGGGGAAGGCCCCGGAGCATCACGGTCCTGTCCGAAAGGGGCTCCACATCGAACCCGGCGCGGTAAAGCGCTTCCAGATTATCCGCGCACACCGTGTATTCCTTGTCCCTCAGAGGGATGGCCCGGGGCATCAGCAGCGTCTGGATGGGGGGCTCATCCCCCGCCTGACGCATAAGCTCCTCATAGAGCAGGCGCTCGTGGATGGCGTGCTGGTCGCACATCAGCAGCCGGTCCCCCGCTTCCACGATGATGTAGGTGGAAAACGCCGTGCCCAGGATCACCGCCTCCGCGGCGGCTTCCTCCGGCTTTTCGGAGAACATGGACGCCTGTTCGGCGGGAGCCTCCCGGGACTCTTCCTTCACGGGAGTCGCCTCTTCCACCCGGCCCGGAAAGAGGGTGAAGGCCGGAGCCGCGGCGCTGTCCCGGCGGAGGGTGCTGTCCCCGTCGGGGCCGGGGATCTTTTCATCCGGCAGAGCTTTTTCATTGGGCGCGGCGTGATAAGGATGATCCTCCGCTTCCTTCATCACCACGGGCGCGCCGAATACAGGGCTCAACGGCCTTGAAGGTTCCTGACGGGACGGGGCTTCCTCCGCCTTCGGGAGCGCGCTCGTCCGGGTGATGATCCCGGCGGGCTTCGCGGGCACGCTTTCATCCTCCAGGAACACCGGGGGGATCTTGTCTTCCGCCTTCCGGTCCGCCGTCAGGGCGTCCGATACGATGTCCCGGACGGCCTGGCGCACCGCGGCCTCGTCCGCGAAACGGACCTCCCATTTGTTGGGATGCACGTTCACGTCCACCCGGTCGAAGGGGATCTCAAGGTGCAGGGCGCACAGGGGGAACCGGCCGATGGTGACCAGCTGGCGGCAGGCCTCCTCCACGGCGGAGGACAGTACGCCGCTGCGCAGGGTGCGCCCGTTGAGGAAGAAGAACTCCTGGCCCCGGTTGCCCCGGGAAGCGTCCCCCGTGCCCACCAGGCCCGACAAACGCACGCCCGCCTCAACGCCCTCCACCGGCGTCATCTGGCGCACCACCGCCAGAGGGAACACCGCCAGGGCCGCGTCCCTCAGGGAGCCGCTGCCCGGCGAGAAATACACGTTCCTGCCGTCGGATACGAACCGGAAGGAGATATCCGGCCGGCTGAGGATGAAGCGCTGCATGATCTCGGCCACGAAGGCGCCCTCCATGGCCGGTTTTTTCAGGAAATTCCTGCGCACGGGCGCGTTGAAAAACAGCTCGCGCACCTGGATGACCGTCCCTTCCGGGCAGGCGCACTCCCGGACCGAGAGCATCTGCCCGCCCTCGTTGACCGCTTCCACACCGGTCTCGGCCCCCTTGCGGCGGGTCTTCAGTGTCACCTTGGAGGCGGCGGCGATGGAGGAGAGCGCCTCGCCCCTGAAGCCCAGGGACGCGACGCCATACAGGTCCTCCGCGGTGGATATCTTGCTGGTGGCGTGGCTCTTGAACGCCATGAGGATATCCTCCGGATAGATCCCGCAGCCGTTGTCGGTGACCCGGATCGCGGTCACGCCCCCGTCCCTGATATCCACGGTGACGGCGGTGGCGCCGGCGTCGATGCTGTTCTCCACCAGCTCCTTGACGGCGGCGGAGGGCCGCTCCACCACCTCACCGGCGGCGATACGGCTGATGATCTCCTTTGACAGGGGACGAATGATTCCCTCGGGCATCTGTCGATCCTTTCCGGGGCCTCTCAGGCGCCCTCTTTTCGGGCTCTCTCAGGCAGGGCCCAGGCCAGCAGGAACAGGATCGCGCCCGCTCCGCAGAGCCTGCCGTATCCTTCCACGGAACGCACCGCGGGCGTGGACGCGCTCAGCCACTGCCCCAAACGGGCGTGGATGCTGCGCGCCACCTTGAGGATGCTGTTCCAGTCGGTGGGATCCTCGGGCATGAACTCGGTGAACACCTCCGCGTAGGCGAAGCCCGAACGGACGATGAGATACAAACAGGCGATCACGGCGCCGTACAGGATGACGCACCACAGCACGAACAGGACGGCCCGGGGGAAGAGGCGGTCAAAATAGACCTGTCTGCGCCTCTCTTTAAGATCGGCGGCCAGTTCCCGCGTTTTCCGGTTGATGGCCCGGACCACGGCGGGGATCCTGGTCAGGGCGAAAAAGATCCACAGGAACCTCAGGGGCGCCCTCGCGCGCATTTTTTCCTTGGGCAGGGAATAGGCGCTGCCGCCGGTGCCCATGGCCGACTCGGCCGTGGACTGGAACACCGCCAGGCCCCCGTTCCCCTTCATGCTGACCACCACGGTCTGGATATCCCCGGAGCGCACCTTGGCGATGGGCAGATAGACCACGCCCGACTGGCTGTCCAGGAAGCCCATGTCCTTCCGGACCACGCCCACCACGCGGTATTCCTCATCGCCGATGCTCACGGTCCTGTCCACGGCGTCCCTGACCCCGAACAGGGTGAAGGCGGCGCTCTCGTTCAGGATCACGCAGTCCCCGCCCTTTGAGATCTCCGTGTCGTCAAAGTACCGCCCGAACATGAGACGCGTGTGGTACACGTCAAAATAGCCCCTGCCCGCGCCGATCATGGTCACGGTATCCGTGCGGTCCCTCTCCCCGCTCAGGGCCAGGCTGTCCTTGAGCACGTGGATGGACACGCTCTCGGTGCGGTACGACTCCCGAAGATCGTCGAAGGCCTCCAGGAGCTCATTCTGGGTGTGCCCTTCATCGTCGGTCCTGATCTGGGGAGCGTGAGCGTAATCGATGACGTATTCCAGCACGTCCGGCGCCTGAAGGACGCGGATGAAGCCCCACAGGGCCAGGGCCGCGGCCGCGGCGCACAGGATATAGAAGAATGCGGTTTTTCTTTTCAGGCTCATTGCAGATACTCCATCACCCGGCTGCCGTCGGACAGCTCCCTGTCCTCCATGTAGGCGACCTGGCTGTAGCTGAGTTCCTCCCGCACGGCCGAGGTGCCGTCCGCCTCCGCGATCACGGTGACGGACACCTTCTCCACCTTCATGGTCTTGCTGCCCACGGCGGCCTGGTCGGTATGGATCACGTAGACATACCGGTCCCCTTCCGCGCCGTGGACCGCCGAGGAGGGCACCAGGGAAGCGTTGGAGGCCACCTCCATGCTCACCTTCACGCTGATCTCGGCGCTGCTCATGGCGTAAAGGGAACCGAAGCCCGTGACCACATCGTCATCGTCCCTGAGATTGATCAGCGCCACCTGGTTCCCGTCCCGGTTCATCTCAACGCCGGCCACCTTGGCCTTCTGGCTGCCCCAGTGGGGCGTGGAGATCGACACGGTGTTGCCCTTGGTGATGTTCAGGTCGCTGTCCGTGATCTCGCAGGCGATCTGGGGATTCCCTCCCTCGGTGGTCATGACGCACAGGGCGGAGATCCCGTCGTAGCTGTCCCCGGTCTTCACCGGCACCTCCACGATATAGCCCGCGTGGGGCGCGGTGACCTGGGCGATGGCCGCGTTGCTGATCTCGAAGTCCTCCAGGGCCTTTTCCGCCTGGGCCACCTTGTCCTCCATCTGCTTTTTGCTGATGATCTGGGACCAGACTTCCTCGTCGATATTGTACCGGCTCGCGTCCTGGAACGCCCGGCGGGCCGAATCCAGGGCGGCCGACGCCGCGCGGACCTTTTCAAGGATGCCGCGCTCCTCCTCGTCCAGCGCCGTTTCGTCCGTGACGTTCAACAGGTTTTTCACCGCCGCGTCACGCCTGGCCTCCGCCTCCTGAAGGATCGCGTCCTGCAGGGCGTAATAAGCCTTCGCGTAGCTCTCCTCCCGGCTGTTGAGGCGGATCTCGCCGTTCTTGCGCTCGAACTCCAGCTGCTCCTCCAGGGCGTCGGTGTACGCGTCCAGAAGGTTTTTGCGCTTGCCCGCCGGGTCCTGATAGCTCATGGCGAACATGGGCGTCCCCGCCTCCACCCGGTCCCCGGCGCGGACATACACCTGGGTGATCAGGCAGGTCTCCCCGCCGCTGAGAGGGAAGTAAAAATCCTCATTGTCGGAATACTGCAGCTTGCCCGTCAGGGACACGCTGCGGTTGAGCTTGCCGTTTTTCACCGAAGCCACGCGCACCTTGGGGGTGAGGATGTTCTGCACCGTGCCGGAAAACACCATGCACACGGCCACCACAGCCACCAGGATGATCAGGGCCTTTACCGCTAACCGACGATTTTTCATACCATCGCTCCTCAGGATACCGATCTTAAAAAATTGATCTGTTATTTCAGCTCCGTCAGCTGGATGCCGGACACGATGTCGTCCAGGAAGAACAGGAACACGAACAGGGCCGGCAGGATGTACAGCGCCGCTCCGGCGAACTCCACGCCCGTGGGATTGGTGATCAGCTGATTGAACACCACGCTCAGGGGGTGCAGATCCTCCCGCTTGCTCAGGAAGGTCAGCGGCTGCTCCACCATGTTCCACACATCGGCGAAGCTCAGGGCCGCCGCGGCGCCGATCACGGGCCGGCACACGGGCAGCACGATGTGGAAATAGCACCGGATCGTGCCCGCCCCGTCCAGCTGGGCCGCGTCGTACAGCTCCCGGGGCACGGACACCATGTACTGGCGGCACAGGAACACGTAAAAGGGATTGAACCACATGGGCAGGATCACCGCCCACACGGTATTGAGCAGGTTCATCTCCCGCAGGATCAGCACATTGGGCACCATGGTGACCTGAAAGGGCAGGAGCATCAGCATCAGCAGGCTGAAAAAGATCACGTTCCGGCCCCGGAACCTGAAGGCGCTCAGGGCATAGGCCATGGCCGGCACCACGGCGGCCTCCCCCAGGAGCACCGCGGAGGTGTAGAAAATGCTCAGCCAGAACCGGCGCAGGATGGCCGTGTCCTGGATCAGGATGGACCAGTACTGCCCGATGGAGAAGGTGCGCGGGCTCAGGAGCACCTCCATCCATTTGTCATCGCTCAGGGAGCCGCGGGTGGACAGGTACGCCTTGATCTCCGCCTGGGAAAAGAAGGAGTAGAAGAAAGTGAGCGCCAGGGGCGCCAGGAGCAGGATGGCCAGGATGAACAGCGCCGCGCGCAGGAACAGTTTGCTGTTTTTGATCCGTGCCGCCGTCTTCACGCGCCGGTCCCCCCCTCCAGGCTCTTCATGGTCTTCATCTGGACCAGGAACAGCACACCGAACAGGGCGAAGACCAGGACGGCGAAGATGTAGGCCGCGGTGGTCACGTTCTGGTAGTTCAAATTGGCGTACATGTTGTTCATGTAGTTCTGCAGGGTGTACATCTCATACCCCGGGTAGGCGCCGCCGATAAAGTAGATCTCCTTGAAGATCTTGAAGGCGTTCACCCACTCCAGGATCATCACCAGGAAGCCCGTGGGCAGCACCTGGGGCAGCGTGACCGACAGGGCGATCCGCACGAAGGACGCGCCCTCCAGGACGGCGTACTCATACAGGGCCGCCGGCACGGTCTGCATCGCGGAAAGGAAGATCACCACGGCGAAGCCCAGGTTCTTCCACACGAACATCAGGATGACCGGGAAGCGCATGGCGCTCCCTTCCAGGAAATTGACCCGGAAACCGAACAGGGCCACCCAGAGCCGGTTGATGACGCCGCCGTAATCGAACAGCAGCAGCCAGATCAGCAGGATCGCCGAGGAGGGCATCACATAGGGCAGCAGCACGCTGTTGCGGAAAAACTCCCCGCCCCGCTTGAGCCGCGTCAGGCTCAGGGCGATCACGAAGCTGAGGATCCACACCAGGGGCATGCAGATGAGGCTGAGCACGAAGGTGTTGGTCAGCCCGGTCTGAAAAATGCTGTTGTTCAGCACGCTGATGTAGTTGTCCAGGCCCACGAAGGCGTTTTTATAGGTGCCGTCGGTAAAAGAATAATACAGCCCCCCGATGAAGGGGAGCACATAGAACATCATCAGCCCGATGAGCCCCGGCATAAGGAACAGCAGCACGCTCTTTTTTCTGACAAACATGGGATCGGATCAAAGCTCCTTTATTTCCCTGCCCGCCCGGCGGAGACGAAACCCCGTCGGGCGGGAAAGGATCTTGGGCGGGTCAGTTGCCTTCCTGCAGCATCATGGTCAGCTGCCGGTCCAGGCTGGTGATGAAGGCGTCCATGGAGATCTCGCCCCCGGCGGCCTGCATCACCATCGTGCTCATCTGCTCCTGATCCAGGATGCTGGAGAAGCGGATGACCAGCCGGTCCGCGTAGCCGGCATACTTCTTGAGGCCTTCCTCGGACACCTCCCAGGAATTGTTCAGGAAGTACTCGAATTCCTCCATCAGGTCCGCCAGGTATTCCTCCAGCTCCCTCTTCTGCTCGGCTGTCTCGGCCTTTTCGATCTGGGCCTGAGCGTTCTCAAGGGCGGTGGTGTAATACTCCAGGTTGCTCTGGTAATAGCTGGCGCGGATGGGCTCGTTGTCCACGGGACTGAAGGTGTAGCGTATCGAGGGATCCAGGTTGGCCGCTACGGTCTCCAGGAACTCCGTGGCCGCTTTCTGGTGTTTGGAGTAAGGATTGATGAAGGCCGCGTAGCCGTTGACGGCGTAGTTGGGCTCATCTCCGCCCACGCTCAGGCCGCGGGTGGTCCAGGTGTTCGCCCAGCTCAGGTCCCTCAAAAGGTACTCGCCCCAGGAGCTCACCAGGGTCTCCTTCGCCTCCTGGTCATAGTCCCAGTTGTCCCAGTCGATATCCTCGGGGATGCCCATGGCCCCCAGGTCCATATCGGCCACCGCGTTGAGCGCCGTCCTCAGCTCGGGGCTGTTGAAACCCCGGGTGAGATCGCCGGAACGGGTCATGGCCAGCATGTAGTCCTGCAGGATCATGTTGATGAACATCTGCTTCATGGACCGCTGGGTGCTGTAGGGCTCGAACACCTGGTACTCGCTGTCCTCGCCCAGATCGCCGTTCAGCTTCTCGCACCACTTGAGGAAACCGGCCCAGTCCCCGGGAACATCGTTAAGGTCGATGCCCAGCTTACCGAACGCCTCGGTGTTCAGGCCCATCGTGGAAGTGGAATACACATCCACGGGGTAGCACACCAGGCTGCCGTTTTTAAGGCACAGGTCACGGAACACGGGATACATGTCCTCCACGACGGACATGAGGGCCGGGGAATCCACCGCCGCCATGTAGCCGCGCCGGTAGAGAGTGGTGAAGGCGGGGGACGCCATGGCCATGATGTACAGATCCGCCGAATCGTCCCGGTTCATGAAGCTCTCCAGCACCGAGGTGTCGGTCATCTCCAGATCGATCATCATGGGATCGATCTCACCGTGCTCGTTCAGGAACTCGTAGAACGCCTTGTTCAGAGCGTTGTTGTAGCCCAGCCGGGTCATGATGACCAGACGTTCCGATGGCCGCTTGGACTTATCCACGTTGCGGATGACCACCACGCTGTCGGACGCCATGGCGTAAAAGCCGCCGTCCAGGAACACCGCGCCGCCGCCCCAGGTCTCCGCCGGCATGTCGCAGATGGCTTCCTTGGTGTCAAGATCCGTGCCCTGCAGGCCGAAAAGGGCTTTGCCCTCGCAGAAGTACAGCCGGTCCCCCGCCGCGTCATACACCGGGGCGCCGGTATTGACGTAATCGACATCCACCCATTCCTTCCGGCCCACTTCCGTCAGGTCGCCGAATTTGGGATCCACCTCGGACAGGATGGTGCAGTGCTGCTCGTAATCGGAGATCAGCATCAGGAAGCCGTCCCGATAGGCCGTCACGCCGGTCATGGCCACGTTGTCCATCTCCACCGGCACCGTATCCCCGGAAGCAAGATCCATGATCAGCGCGCACTGGTTGCCGCTGTCCTCATCGTAATAGGTGAAGAAGATATTTCCCTTGTTGTAGCAGAAGCGCTCCATGCTGAAGGGATAGTACTCCCCGTCGCCGTAGTCGCCGGTCAGGTCGTCCCAGTCCAGGTCCCGCACCTTTTCGAGGGTGACGGTGCCGTC
>CADCQZ010000192.1 GCA_902803675.1 uncultured Eubacteriales bacterium | reverse complement strand
TTCCAGGCCTTTGCCGACGCCGTGGCGGACGGCATCCGGGGCAGCGAGGCCGGGGACACCTTCCTGTATCTTCTGAACATGAGCGGGCTGCTGGACCTGAGCATCACCGTGGAGAAAGCCGTGACCAATGTTGACGGCCGGTACGTGCTCAGCGAGGCGGTCCGGGAGAACCTTTTGGGCAATCTCAGGCTGTATCTGGAGACCTATCTGAAGGTGCTGGTGCCCTCCCTGGTGGTGGGCAACGGTATTTATCAGGGTGCTCTCATCAGCGCCTTCCCCCTGGGCTGGGGCCGGAGGCTCTCTCCCCGGCTGCAGGCGGAAAAGCCCCTGCCGGAGAGCATCATGCCTCCTTTCAGGGACTGGTTCCTGCCCCGGGGCCACGGGGTGCCCTTTGCCCTGATGGGGGCGGCAGGCTTTATCTGTCTGAGGATCGGGAACCCCGCCCTGGAGGAACTGGGCGTCATCCTTTTCCAGGTGTTCACCACGGTGTACACCATCCAGGCCCTGGCGGTGGTCAATCACCGGCAGTGGCTCAAGGGGCGGCACACCTGGTGGCGGGTGCTGCTGCCGGCGCTGCTGATGTGGTTTTTGTCCAATCTGATCTGGATACTGGGCCTGATCGATCAGGCTGTGGACTTCAGGAAACTCAGAGGGCCGGCGGATCCGGCCGTGAACAGTGACAAGGAGGGATGATCATGAAAGTGATCCTGCTGGAGGACGTCAAGGGCGTCGGCAAGAGGGACGAGGTCGTGAACGTGTCGGACGGCTACGCGCGCAATTTCCTGTTCCCGCGCAAGTGGGCCATGGAAGCCACCCCCGGCGCCACCAAGGAAGTGGAGCGCAAGCGCGCGGCGCAGCGCCAGCGCGAGATGGAGCGCCGCCAGGAGGCGGACAAGAAGGCCGGCGCCCTGAGGGGCAAGGTGCTCACCATGCGCACCCGCTGCGGTTCTCAGGGAAGGCTCTACGGCAGCGTGACCTCCGCCGAGGTGGCCGTCGCCCTGAAGGAGCAGTACGGCCTTGAGGTGGACAAGCGCAAGATCGAGCTGACCGAAACGGTGCGCACCGTGGGGGACAGCACCATCATCGTGAAGCTCTATCCCGAGATCCAGGCCAAAATGACCCTGCGGGTCGTACCGGAAGGGGAATGAGATGAGCGAAGTTGAAGCGGCCCCGCAGCTGCCGCATGACCTGACGGCCGAACAGTCGGTGCTGGGGGCGCTGCTTTATGACGCGAATACGCTGAACCTGGCGGTGGAGAGCCTCCGGCCGGGGGATTTTTACCTGCCCGCGCACCGGGAGATCTTCGCCGCGGCCCTCAAGCTGAACGCCGACGGCATGGCGGTGGACCTGGTGACCGTGGAGGCGGAGCTCAGGCGCAAGGGCAGCCTGGCCATGGTGGGCGGCGCGGATTATCTGGTGGACCTGACGGGCATCGCGCCCACCACGGTCAACAGCCGGTACTATATCCGCATCGTCCGGGAAAAATCCACCCTGCGCCAGCTGATCGACGCCAGCGCCCGGATCCGGCAGGACGCCATGAGCCAGCAGGACGACGTGCAGGTGATACTGAACCGCGCGGAGAAGGAGATCTTCGATATCTCCATGAGCCGCGGCGGGACGGATACCCTCCGGCACATCGGCGAGGCGATGATGGTGGCCTTCCGCCGGGTGGAGGAGCTGGAGCGCAACAAGGGCGGCATCACCGGCGTGCCCACGGGCTTCGTGGATCTGGACAAGCTGCTCACCGGCCTGCACGGGGGCGAGCTGGTGCTCATCGGCGCCCGTCCCAGCATGGGCAAGACCAGTTTCGCCATGAATATCTGCACCTACGCCGCTCTCAAAAAGAAAAAGATCGCCGTCTTCTCCCTGGAGATGCCCCGGGAGCAGATCGCGCTCAGGATGCTGTGCGGGGACGCCCGGGTCAACATGCAGTCCGTCCGGCAGGGCACCATGAAGGATGACGACTGGACGCGCCTGGCCCGCTCCCTGGGGCCCCTGTCCGCCACGGAGGTCTATATCGACGACACGGCGGGCATCACCCCGTCCCAGCTTCGGTCCCGCTGCCGCAGGATGATGATGGAGCACGGCCTGGACATGATCGTCATCGACTATCTGCAGCTGATGGTGTCGGACTCCCGGAACGAGAACCGCCAGCAGGAGGTCTCGGAGATCTCCCGTTCCCTCAAGGGCATCGCCCAGGAGCTGCGGGTGCCCCTGGTGGCCTGCGCTCAGCTGAGCCGCGCCAATACCCAGCGGTCGGTCAAGCGGCCCGTTCTGAGCGACCTGAGGGATTCCGGCTCGATCGAGCAGGACGCGGACGTGGTCATGTTCCTGCACCGGGAAAGCTATTACAACGATACCGGGGACAACAAGAACGTGGCCGAGGTGATCGTGGCCAAACAGCGCAACGGCCCCCTGGGCACGGTGCAGCTGGCCTGGCTGGGCGAGTACACCCTCTTTGACAACCTGAGCGCCTTGTAAGGCGCTGAAACGATAAGGAGACTTTGAAAAATGCAGATCGCGCAGCTGAAGAAGGACGACCGTTTCGAGGGATTCGTCCTGGTGCGCACCGCCGAGCAGCGCACTTCCAACGCCAACGGCAGCAAGTACCTGGACATGACGCTGACAGACGCCAGCGGGGAGATCAACGCCAAGATGTGGGACGGGAACACTCTGCCCCCGCCCTCGGGCTCCGTCATCAAGGTGCGTTCCACCATCCAGGAGTACAACGGCCGCCTGCAGATGCGCGTGGAGCGGATGCGCGCCGCCGCGAAGAACGACGCGGTGGACTATTCCGCCCTGACGAAAGTGGCGCCGGAACCGGCGGAAAAGATGTACGGCGAGATCATGGACACCGTGGCCGGCATGACCTGGGAGCCCCTCAGGAAGCTGATGGAAAAGCTGCTGGGCCTGACGAAAGAAAAGCTGATGTACTATCCCGCCGCCCAGCGGCTCCACCACGCGGAGCGCTCGGGGCTGCTGCACCATACGGTGTCGATGCTCCGGGCGGCCAAAGCGCTGCTGCCGCTGTATCCCTTCCTCAACGCCGATCTGCTGTGCGCCGGCGTGATCGCCCATGACCTGAGCAAGACCACCGAGATGCAGGCCGACGAGATGGGCATCGTGCCGGATTACACGGTCAGCGGCCTGCTCCTGGGCCACCTGATCGAAGGCACCCACCTGGTCAACGAGGCGGCGAGGGCCGCGGGCGTGGAGGGGGAGGAGTGCGTGCTGCTGCTCAACCACATGCTCATCAGCCATCACGGGCAGCCGGAGTTCGGCTCGCCCAAGGCGCCCATGTTCCCGGAGGCCGAGGCCCTGCACATGATCGATGATCTGGACGCCAAAATGAACCAGATGGAGGACGTGATGTCAAGGACCCCTGCCGGCGTGTTTTCCGACCGGATCTGGGCTTTTGACCGGCGGCTCTATCATCCCCGGTATCCCGGCACGGAAGAGCTGCCCTTCGAGGATGCGGACGATATCCTCAAAAAGGGCGGCTACGACGGGCTCCTGTAAATAAAGAAGGTGCATGGTATGGAATGGTTATTGGATACGGCGGACCCGGAAAAGATCTCGGAGGGCATCAGATACTATCCCGTTTCGGGAGTGACCACCAACCCCACCATCCTCAAAAGGGCCGCGCCGGCGGACTATTTCGCCCATCTGAAGGCCCTTCGGGCGCTGTGCGTGGGCAAGACGCTCCACGTGCAGCTGGGCTCTCAGGACGCGGAGGGCATGCTCCGGGAGGCGCAGACGCTCCATGAGCTCCTGGGAAGGGACGTGTATCTGAAGGTGCCCGTCACCCGGGAGGGCGTCAGGGCCATCGGGGCGCTCAAGGCCCGGGGCGCGCTGGTGACCGCCACGGCCATCTATGACCCGCTCCAGGGCATGCTGGCCATGGCCGCGGGCGCGGATTATCTGGCGCCCTACTGCAACCGCATGGAGCAGTACGGCATCCGCTTTCAGGACGCGGTCGCGCGCATGCGCCAGGTCATCGACCGGGACGGTTACAAAGCCAGGATCGTGGCGGCCAGTTTCAAAAACCTGGGGCAGGTCCGGGACGCGTTCTCTTCGGGCGCGCACGCGGCCACGCTGCCTCCGGATCTGATGGACAGTGTTTTCACGCTTCCCCTGATCACGGACTCTGTGAACGGCTTCACCCGGGACTTTCAGGAGATCGCCGGGGACAGCTTCGGACCGATCAAGTAAGGAGATGCTCATGATGAAAAAGACCCTTTCCCTGATCCTGGCCCTTTTCGTCCTCTGCTCCGCCGCCTGGGCCGCGGCCGATGACGGTGTTCTGTTCAAAAACGAGTACTACACCCTCACCCTGCCCGACAACTGGAAGATCGACCTGGACGACCTTGAAGAGGATGACAAGTTCGAGGAACTGGGCTTCATGTACGCGCGGGAGGATGACGGCCTGGCCATCGAGGCCGCCCTGGAATATTTCGAGAGCCTCGACGGCATCTCCCTGTGGGACGCGGGCGAGGAGGACTTTCAGGCCTATGTGGATATGATCCTGGAAGAGTTCGCCGAGGACGGGGCCGTTGTTCTGGACCCGGTCAACGCCAATGGGATCCCCTTCATCATCATCCGCTGCGAGGACGATGACGGAGAATATCTCTACGCGGAGACCGTCACCAACGGCTATGTACTGAGCTTTTACGCCTACGCTCTGGACTGGGATTCCAACTATCTGCCCCTGGAGGAAAAGCATCTGGATACCTTCCGGGAGATCCTGAGCACTTTTCAGCCCAACACGCAGCAGGCATAAAGCATGATGAAAAGGACTGCCGCCTTTCTGCTCGCGGCGCTGCTCATCCTGATCTTCGTCCCCGCGTTCCCCGAAGGGACGCGGACGCTGGTGATGGTCTACATGTGCGGATCGGACCTGGAGAGCGAGGACGGCCAGGCGTCGGATGACCTGCGGGAGATGATCCGCTCGGGCGCCGCGGCGTCGGACCGGGTGGAGATCATCGCGGCCGTGGGCGGCGCGCTTTCCTGGCAGCGCTACGGGTTCGATCCCGGCCGGGTCACCTGCTGCCGCCTTGAGGAGGATGGCCCGCGTGTGACGGGGGACCTCGGCCGCGTCAGCATGGGTTCCGCGGATACCCTGGCGCGTTTTCTCGAATACGCTTCGGGGGAGCATCCCGATGCCCGGCTGGTGCTGGTCATGTGGGATCACGGCGGCGGGCCCGTGTACGGGCTGTGCTACGACGAGAATTTCGACGACGACGCTCTGAGCCTTTCCGAGATGGGCGACGCGCTCTCCCGGGGCCTTCACGGCCGCCGGCTGGACGTGATCGCCTTTGACGCCTGCCTGATGAACTGCCTGGAGACCCTGGAGACCGCGGCGCCGCACGCGGATTATATCGTATCCAGCCAGGAGTCGGTGACGGGCCGGGGCCTGGACTACCGCTCCTGGCTGGGCGCGCTCGCGGCCGACCCCTCCATGAGCGCCTCGGATCTGGCCTTCTCCGCCGCCAGGACCTATGTGTCCTCCAGCTCGAAGGGCCGGTACGCCGAGAGCGCTTCCATGTCCGTCGTGGACAGCGAAAAGGTCCCGGCCCTGACCGCCGCCGCGGAGGGATTCAGCCGCTCGCTCACACAGCTGATGGAAAAGGACCTGAGCCCGGTGATCCGCCTGAGGAGCTCGCTCAAATCCTTCGGCGAGTTCATCGGCGAGGACGCGTCGGACCTCATCGATATCGCGGTGATGTGCGACGCCTTCGGGGCGGTGCTGCCGAAGGAGAGCGAAAAGCTCCTTCAGGCTTCCCGGGAGGCGGTGGCGCTCAACTGTGTGACGGACGACCTGAAGGACCACGCCTTCGGGACATCCTTCTTCATGCCCTATTCCACCGCCCGGTCCGACCGGCGCGAGATCCTTTCCGCCTTCGATCCAGCCGCCGGGGCCCGCGCGGCCCTGGTAACGGCCATGACGAAGGCGGCGGCCGGCGGGAACATGTACGCCATGACGGCCGCGGCCGAAAGGCCCGACGCCCACACCGCCGAAAGCGGCGCTTTCGGGGGCATCTGGAGCGGCTACGGCGCTCAGATGGACTTCGGGCCCACCGCGAAGCCCGCCGCCGGCGGCATCTGGAGCGGCCTTCCCCTGGGAAACACGGCTCATCCGGGCTCATCCGCCGGGAGCGCCAAAGAGCAGCCCGGGGATATCTGGGCCGGGCTCACCCAGACCGGTCCCGGTTTTTACGGGAAAGAGACCGCGAACGCGAATGTGGTCCCCGGCATCAGCGAAGCCCTGGACCCCGGAGAGATCCTCGCGTCGGCGGAACAGTATTTCGCCTCCGTATCGCCCGAAAAGCGCACCGTCTTCACCCTGCGCCTCACCCGGGAGGATCTGGACCATCTGTCGAGCGCGGACGGCATGCTCTTTGCCCGCCTTGACGGGGAAAAGGTGTGCCTCGGCACCGCGGGGGAGACCCTGATCGACTGGGGCTCCGGCCTGATCGTCACGTTGTTCGACGGGGAATGGCCCCTTCTGAACGGGGTGCCCGTGCGGGCGGAGCACCTGTACGACACGCCCGACGGGGCGCGTTACGCCGTCCCCGTGCGCCTGGACGGGACGAAAATGTACCTGATCGCCGAGCGCAGCGCGTCCGGTACGGGTTTGATCCTGGGCGCCGCCCAGGGCTATGACGGGGAGGGCCGGCCCGTGCGCGGCGGCATCGAGATCCTTGAGGGCATGACGGTGGAGCCCCTGCTCACGGTATACGGGCCGTCGGGGAACGAAAGGGAAGTCCCGGCCCGGGCCGTCACCGTGGGCCCGGAGGGGCTCAAACTTACATGGGCGCCCCTGCCCGGGGACGATTACTCATTCGCCTTCGCCCTGCGCGATCTGACGGGAGCGGTACAGGTCACGGATATGACGGCCTGGTGAGGGACCGGAGCCATGTCCGATCTGGTGGAGAAACAGCCATTGCAACGGGGTGGCTTTGGGCTATAATGAAGCTGCGGCAGCGCCCGTCAGGCGCTTCGCGAAAGGAAGTGCGAGCATGAAGGCGATCATAAACGGTAAGATCATCCTGGAGGACAGGCAGGTCATGGACGGCGCGCTCCTGTTCGACCGGAAGATTGCCGGCATCGTCAGCCGGGATGAGGCTGAGCGTTTGGCGGACGAGGTCATCGACGCGCGGGGGCTGTATGTCTCCCCGGGATTCATCGACGTGCACATCCACGGTTTCGCCGGGGAGGACGCGTCCGACGGGGACGCGGCGGGGCTCAGGAAAATGGCCGGGGCCCTCACGGAAAACGGCGTCACCTCCTTCCTGCCCACCACCATGACGATCCCCTGGCCGGAGATCGAAAAGGCTTTGGACACCATCAGGGGGCTGATGCGGGAAAGCGCTTCGGAGGATTACACGGGGGCGGTGCCCCTGGGCTGCCACCTGGAGGGCCCCTTCATCGATCCCGAAAAGAAGGGCGCCCAGCGCGGGGACTGTGTCCTCAGGCCGGACGCGGATAAAGTGCTGCGCCATGCCGATGTGATCCGCCTGCTCACCTACGCGCCGGAGATGGACGAGGGGTTCCGGTTCACCCGCCGGATCAAGGAGGAGAGCGATATCGTCCTGTCCGTGGGCCACACCTCGGCGGATCTTGAAACGGCCCTTGAGGCGGTGCACCTGGGCGCGGATCATTTCACCCACACCTTCAATGCCATGACGCCCCTCAAGCACCGGGATCCCGGGGTGGTGGGCGCGGCCCTGATGACCGACGCGTACACGGAGCTGATCGCCGATACCTTCCATGTCCACCCGGCGATCTTCGGCGTGATGGCCCGCGTCAAGGGCGACCGGCTGGTGCTGATCACGGACTGCCTGAGGGCCGGCGGCCTGACGGACGGGGAGTACGGCCTGGGCGGGCAGAAGTTCTTCGTGAAGGGCATCCGGTGCACCCTGGAGGACGGCACCATCGCCGGGAGCGTGCTGAGGATGAACGTGGGCGTGCGCAACCTGAGGGACCACGCTTCCCTGCCGATGTGGCAGGCGGTGCGCGCCGCGTCCCTGAGCCCGGCCCGGTCCGTCCGCGCGGACGCTTCCAAGGGCAGCCTCAAAGCGGGCAAGGACGCGGATATCATCCTGTTCGATGAGGATATCGATATCAAACAAGTCTACATCGGCGGCAGGCTCGTCCGCCGGGCATAAGTAAGGAGGAAAATATGGAATTGAAAAGGATCCCCCCTCTGGACAGGGGCTTTCAGCCTCTGGAAGTCCTTCTGAGGGACTATGAGCGCCGCGCGAAAGCCGGCTCCGGCTGCCGCCGCCTGGTGGTGAACCTGGAGCGCAACCAGGGCTACTGCGACTGGTTCGAGATGGCCCTCCTGCCGGAAGGCGTGGAGGAGGAGCTGACCCTGGGCCTTTCGGAGCGCATGGTCAAGACCTTCCTGTGGTCGCGCGGCGGCTATAAGGTCACCATCGCCGGCGCGCAGGACGTGTACCGCCATATCGCGGACACCTACCGGGCGGGCGGCGCGCGTGAGTTCGACGCGGACTTCATGGCCAACGTGTATGAGAGGCCCTTCGAGGTCCTCCTGAGCGATGACCCGGACGCGATCGCCGTGACCCGGGGCAATCCCTCGGACGTGGGCAGGCATCTGGACGGGTGCCGCATCGGCTTTGACGCCGGCGGCAGCGACAGGAAGGTGTCCGCCGTGATCGACGGTGAGGCGGTGTACTCCGAGGAAGTGGTGTGGCACCCCAAGCTCAGCGCCGACCCCCAGTACCAGTACGACGGCATCCTGGAGTCCTTCCGTTCCGCGGCGGCCCATATGCCCCGGGTGGACGCCATCGGCATCTCCAGCGCCGGTGTGTACGTGAACAACCGGATCATGAACGCGTCGCTGTTCCTGAAGGTGCCCAAGGACGAGTTTGACCGCCGGGTCAAGACCATGTACCTGGATACGGCCCGGGAGATCGGCCCGGATATCCCCGTGCAGGTGGAGAATGACGGCGACGTCACCGCTCTGGCCGGGGCCATGGAGCTGAACGCCGGCAACGTGCTGGGCATCGCCATGGGCACCAGCGAGGCCGGCGGCTACGTGGACAGGGACATGCGCATCCTGGGCTATCTCAACGAGCTGGCCTTCGCGCCCGTGGACTTCGATCCCGACGCCATGCGGGACGAGTGGTCCGGCGACATCGGCTGCGGCGTCAAGTATTTCTCCCAGGACGCGGTCATCAAGCTGGCTCCCGCCGCCGGCATCGCGCTGGACGAGAGCCTCAGCCCGGCGGAAAAGCTCAAAGTGGTGCAGGGCCTGATGCTTCAGGGCCACGAGGGCGCCCGGGCGATCTATGAGAGCATCGGTGTCTACTTCGGCTACTCCCTGGCCTATTACGCCCGCTTCTATCAGATCGACCACGTGCTCATCATGGGCCGCGTCACCTCCGGAGAGGGCGGCGTCATCCTTCTGAACGCCGCCAGGGAGGTCCTGGACCGGGAGTTCCCGGAACTCAAGATGGAGCTTCATATCCCGGACGAGAACAGCCGCCGGGTGGGCCAGAGCGTGGCGGCTGCGTCTCTTCCCAGGATTTGACGCCGCGGCAGCAGCTGTGATATAATCAGTCAATTCTTTTCCAACCGGGAGGTTTTACCATGTCAGGACATTCCAAATGGCACAATATCCAGGCCAAAAAGGGCAAGACCGACGCTGCCCGCGGCAAGATCTTCACCAAGCTGGGCCGTGAGATCGCGATGGCGGTCCATGACGGCGGCCCC
>CADCQZ010000191.1 GCA_902803675.1 uncultured Eubacteriales bacterium | reverse complement strand
GCGGGATTCGGTGTGGGGGTCCCGTTCTTTTCCCAGGAGTCCAGCACGCTCTTCGCCTTGTCGTACCCCTGGTCCGCCGCCTTCCGGTAGTACTCTTTCGCCTTCTCAAAGCTCTGCTCCACGCCCCGGCCGTCGGCGTACAGCACGGCGATATTATACGATGACACCCCATAGCCCAGATCGGACGCCCTTTGGTAGTACTCGATCGCTTTCTCCAGGGACTTTTCCACGCCCCGGCCATTGGCGTACATGATGCCGATATTGTTCAGCGCCCCCGTGTATCCCAGGTCCAGCGCCTTGAGATAGAACTCAAAGGCTTTCTCATAGTTCTTCTCCACGCCCCGGCCCTCGGAGTACATGACACCGAGATTGTACAGCGCCTGCGAATAGTTCTTGTCCGCCGCTTTCTGATAATACTCGACGGCTTTTTCCTCGGACTTTTCCACGCCCTGGCCCTTGGAATACAGCATGCCCATATTGTTCAAGGCCCCCGCGTGCCCTTTATCGGCCGCCTTCTGATAGTATTCGAGCGCTTTTTCGTAGGACTGCGTCACGCCCTGACCGTTGGCATACAGTATACCGATATTGAACAGCGCCTGGGCGCTGCCTTTGTCCGCCGCCTTCTCATAATACCCGAGCGCTTTTTCGTAGGACTGCGTCACGCCCTGGCCTTTGGAATACATCACGCCGAGATTGGTCATCGCCGACGCGTTTCCCTGATCCGCGGACAAAAGATAATACTCGAGCGCTTTTGCGTAGTCCACCTCCACGCCCCGGCCGTTGTAATACATATAGCCGAGATCGAACTGCGCCGCAGCGTCGCCCTGCTCCGCTTTTTTGAGGGTCTCATCCAGCTTGTTCCGATCAGCGGCGGCGGGGTCAGTCGTCGGCTGAGGTTCGGGTGACGGGGTGGGCCCTTTTCCGGGGATCGGGGTGGGTGACCCGTCCTTTTTCCAGGAGTCCAGGATGATCTTCGCGCTGCTGTTCCCCAGGTCCGCCGCTTTCCGGTAGTGCTCCGCGGCCTTATCAAAGTCCTGCTCCACGCCGTGGCCGTCTTCATACAATACGCCGATATTGTACCACGCCTGCCCGTAGTCCTTGTCCGCCGCGGCCTGATAGTATTCGAGCGCTTTTTCGTAGGACTGCGTGACGCCCTCGCCTTTGGAATACATCAGGCCGATATTGTTCAGCGCCTGCGCGTATCCCTGATCGGCGGCCTTCTGATAGTATTCGAGGGCTTTCTCATAGTTCTTCTCCACGCCCTGGCCGTTGGCATATATGACGCCGATATTGTACTGGGATTCCTTCGATCCCTGATCGGCCGCCTTTTGATAATATTCGAGCGCTTTTTCGTAGGATTGTTTCACGCCGTAGCCGTAGTAGTAAAACACTCCCATATTCGTCAGCGCCGCGGTATTGCCCTGTTCCGCCGCTGCCTCCAGGTATTTCCGGGCTTTCTCTAAGTCCGCTTTTACGCCCATCCCTTTATAGTACATGTATCCCAGCTGCGCCTGGGCCGGGGCGTATCCCTGCTCCGCCGCCGGCTCGTAGCGCTGCAGCGCTGTCAGATAATCCCCCGAATTGTAAGCATCGGTCCCCTGATTGTACAGCTGCTTCACATACTCCGGGGAGAGCACAGTGCTGTTCTTTTGGCCGGGGATCTTTATCTCGGGGATCGTTCCGCCCCGGCTGAAATAAATGCCGGCCCCGGCGGCCAGGGCGCAGACCAGAAGGACGGGCACCAGCCATCGCAGCGCCTTGTGCTTCCTGGGCTTGCTCTGCAGGAAGGTGACGAGCTTCTCCACCACCGCGTCGAAATACTCGATGTTCACGACGATGCCGTTCTTCCACCGCACATTGTCGATGTCATCGGGCAGTTTTTCCGGGAAACTGAACTTCCCGTGGATGAGCGGGATGATGTTCTTGTTGTTTTTCAGCGCGCAGGCGATCTCCGTCCGCACCCAGTCCCCGTCGTTCACGCACCGGTCCAGGGCGTTGGGGGAGAGGATCAGGATGAAGTCCGTGCAGTTTTCGATCACGCTGATCAGTTCCTGATTGAACGCGCCGTTCTTGAGGGCGTCGGTATCGAAAAAGACCCGGTACCCCCTGGCGGTCAGGACGTCCCTGAGGTGTTTGGCCGTCATGGCGCCGCCCTCTCTGCGGTAACTGATGAAAATGTCATAGCGCTTTTTCTTCATGGCACACCTCGCGTTGGATGGACCGCGGAGTATTCTTAAAGCCCGATTAGGTGTCTGCTTTCTCATTTGAGTCGATCTGTGATTTCCTTTTTATAACACTATACTGTGCATCGCGGCCTGTGTCAACACGAAACAGCTTCCATTCGCGATACAGTCGGCGGGTAAACGTGAAGCCCCCGGCGGCGTTTCGCGTTTTAAGCCTCGGCCGGATGGGAAAATGTCAAACGAAATATCCTTCCGCGATCAGCGTCTCGAGCACCCTCGCCTCGCGCTCGAACATCATCGGGTCATACGGGCTTCCGGAAACGCTCCGGTTTTTCACGATCGCATCATGGGGGTCGACGAACTCCGGAGTATAGCTTTCTTTGGACTCGTAATCGTCCAGCTCCTGGGACACTCTTGTCTCCCGCGCGTCACAGAGATAATAGAAGTTGTCCTGGATAAAGACCTCGTCAGGATGGACGGCGCTCTTCTGGATCCTGTGGACATACCCGTACTCCCGGACGCTTTCCGGGATCACGACCAGGCCGGCCTCTTCACGCGTCTCGCGGATCATGGCGTCCACGGGGCTCTCTCCCGGCTCGATGCCGCCGCCCGGGAACTTGTAATAGTCGTATTTCAGGCTGTGGATCATGGCGGCCCTGCCGCCGCGGATGATGACGCTCCGCGCGGAGTCGCGCGTGAAAGAACGCGCGCAGTTGTCATAGTCGTGTTTGTCCATCTCAAACAGCAGCCGCATCAAACGTCCTCCATGCTTATCTTTCTTCCTCGGTCCGGTCCCATTATACCTTCATCCCGGGCCGCGTTCAACCGCAAAGAAGGGGCCTCCACATTGCCTTTTTATGGCTTTTCGGATACAATAGGCCCAGATTCTGCGCGGTAAACAGGCGCGGCAATAAAGGTCGCACGGGAGCGGGAGGTGGATCCTGAATGGTCACCGGCGTCAGGCACACTTATTATCAGCTGCTCAGGGAGTTTTCGGACGCCCTTCTTTCCTGCGCCGTGAACGATCCGGAGCATCCGTCCCTTGACGGCGCCATCCTGTGCCCGGCCTGCGGGCGCATCCACGGGCGCTGCCATGAGGCCGTTTATCCTCTTTTGGCCATGGCGGATCTGTCGGGTGAAACGAAGTATCTGACCGCCGCCCGCAGGCTGTTCACCTGGTCGGGCACCATGGTCTGCGATGACGGCAGCCTGTACAATGACGCCCAGAGCGACTGGAGCGGCACCACGGTGTTCGCCGCCCTCAGCCTGGAAAAAGCGCTCCGGTTTCACGGGCATCTCCTGACAGGGCCCGAAAGATCCGCCTGGGAGGATCGTCTCCTCGGGATGGGCCTGTGGCTCCTTGACGGCATCTCGCCTGAGAAAAAGCATCACATCAATTATATCGCGGCCGGCGCGGCGGCCCTTAAGCGCCTGGGCCTCGCTTTTTCCCGGGACGACATGCTCCGGCGGGCCAGATATCTGGCGGAGTTCGCCCTGAGCCGCGTGACGGAAGAGGGGCTCATCTTCGGCGAGGGCAGCCTGGAAAGAAACGCTTCCCCCCGGGGCGGGTGCGCCGTGGACATCGGCTACAATGTGGAGGTGACGCTCCCGGCCCTGTATGAGTACGCCGCGGCCGCGGGGGATGAGGCGGCCCTTAAGACTGTGCGGAAAGCGGCCGAAGCGCATCTTGAACTGATGCTCCCCGACGGCGCCTGGGACAACAGCTTCGGGACGCGGAACTTCAAATGGACCTGGTGGGGCGGCCGCACCTCAGACGGATGCCAGGCGCTTTTCAACGCCCTGGGGAAAAGCGATCCCAGGTTCGCGGAAGCGGCGCTGCGCAATCTGGAACTGATCAAACGCTGCGCCCACGGCCTTCTGTACGGCGGGCCGCACTACCGCCGGCACGGGGAAGAGGCCTGCGCGCATCACGCCTTCTGCCGCATGAAGGTGCTGGCCCAGGCGCTGGATGAGGGCGTCACGGAGTTTGAGCGGACGGCTCTTCCGTCCGATGACCCGGAGCGCGTGAAAGTCTATCCCGGGATCGGGACCGTGAGGCTCGCCCGCGGCGGCTGGCGGATGACCGTCTGCGCCGGGGACTTTCCCTATATGAAAGGCGGTCACGCCTCCGGCGGCGCCGTGACGCTCCTGTGGCACCGCTCTTACGGCCCGGTATTCGCCGCGGCGAATACGGACTTTTCCCTCCGCGAGCCGATGAACCAGCAGCTGACGCGCCGGAAAAAGCTGCAGGGCTGTGTGTGCCCGCGGCTGGAGCGGGAAGCGGACGGCGCCAGATATTCCCAGATCTATGATCTCACGGCGACGGTGACGGCGCGCGATCTGCCCGACCGGGCCGAGGCGCGCGCGGAGGGCCGGCTGTGCGATATTTCCCATCAGCCCGCCGAGGGAGGGGACTATACCCTCACTTATCGTCTGAGCGATGAGGGCTTGTATGTCTGCGGCCGGGTCACGGGCGGCGATAAAGCCGTGTTCCGCCTGCCCGTCATCTGCCCGGCGGATGACCCGCCCAATGTTTCAGGGCGCGAGGCGCTGATCGGCGGGAAGATCCGCGTCACGGCCTCCGGGCCCATCGCTTGTCAGGGACCGGTGTTCAGCCTCGCGCCCGGGTTCGAGGCCGCGGACCTGCGCGTCTCTCCCGGTGAGGACGGGGCGCTTTCGTTTTCCGTCACCTTCGGAGGGCCGGACCCAAACGGAAAGGAGGCCCGGATATGAAAAAGCGGTTCCTGTCGGCGTGCCTGCTCGTCCTCATCGTGATGCTGGCCCCTGCCTTATGCGCCGCGGAGAGCGATGACACCCTCGGGCCGGATCTGAGGATCATGTCCTTCAATATCATGCATCCGGACTGGAGCCGCGTCCCGGTGAAGGGCCGGGATGAGATCGTATCGGAGATCCTGCGTTCGTATCATCCGGACGTGGCCGCCCTCCAGGAAGCGGGCGCCAAGTGGCACAAGGCCTTAAAACCCCTTCTGGTGGACACGGGCCTCTACGCTCAGGCCTGCCGGCAGTGCAACGCGGAGGGGTTCATCTACTGCTGCACCACCTTTCTGTACGATCCGGCCTCTCTCCGCCTGGTGGAGGAGACCGTCCTGGACCTGGATCCGGGGGACGCGGCCCGGGTGCTCTCCGCGGCCGAATTCGAGAGGATATCCGACGGCGCCCGCTTCGTCGTGGCCAATACCCATCCCGCGCCCCGGGAACAGCCGGAGGATCATCAGCGCAACATGGCCGGTCTCATGGCCCTCATCTCGGACCTGCGGACGAGATACGCCGGCCTGCCGCTGATCATGACGGGGGACTTCAACACCCCCGAGCAGGATGGATACTACCCGGAGCTCATGGAAAAGGCGGGGGTGCGGGACGCGAAATATGAGGCGGAGACGCTCGTGCGCGGCTGTTCCACATTCTTCGGCTGGGGCGCGGCCCCCGATCCCGGGAGCGCGGACCTGTGCGTCGACCATAT
>CADCQZ010000190.1 GCA_902803675.1 uncultured Eubacteriales bacterium | reverse complement strand
GCCTGACCGAAGCGACCGAAGGAAGCAAGAAGTGCCCCGTGAAAGCAAGCCGAAGGCGCAGCTCGAACGGCTGCAGCTTACTGCTGACCGCGTACGGACCGGGAAGGATCTGTTCTGAAGCAAGATCAGATGCGTTGGGGAAAGGCAAGCCTCCGGCATCCTTATCTCTTTCCTTGTTTTTGCATCCCTTCCCGCGATGTCCTGCCTGCCGCAGTTGAGATCCTTCCGGATCCGTATTCCGTCAGGATGACGCGTTTTGGGTCGGCAGATCACTTTGGAACGATAACAGCATGCCGGGGCATTGTGCGGCTGCGACAAAAAGCACGGCTTTCGCGCCGTGCTTTTTGTTTGTTCCGGTATGGCTTTAAGGTCACACGCGGTACACGTAGGCCTTGCTCACCCAGCCGAGGCGGCCGGTAGCGCTGTCCACAGCCTGGTACCAGTCCATGGTCTCGCCCACGACGGTCAGCAGCTGGCCCATCCTGAGGGTGCCGATCTGGCCCGAGCTGGTGCTGGGGGCGGAGCGGAAGTTCACCCAGCCGCCGCTGCTGGCGGGCCGCGCCGCGATCAGGAAGCTCGCGTCCAGGGCCCTGTAGGTCGCCATCTGGCGGGCCACTTCGGCCTGCTCCACGGCCTGCTTGCTGGGCTGGTTGTAGGACAGGAACTTGGTCATGACCCACGCCGTGCCGTTGGCGCCGCGGGAGTAGCGGATGGAGACCCAGTCGGGGCGGTACACGTCGATGCCGGTGACCGTGACGGCGGAGCCGAATTCCAGGACGCCCAGCAGCGCGCCGGTGGTGTCCGGGATGCTGCGCACATTGAGGGTGCCGCCGTTGGCGGTGTTCACGTACATGGTGACGGGGTGCTCATAGGGGCGGTAATTACTGTCGGCGGAGGCCATGGGGATCGCCAGGGCGAACAGGGACATGATGACCAGGGCCACGGTGATGATCTTCTTGAACATTGCTGTATCCTCCTTAACGTTTCGTCATTTTTTCTTCGTTCCGTCACCGTGTTTCCCGGTGACGCGTAAAATATATCACAGGCAGTGTCACAGTTCTGTCACACGGTCCTGATGCGATGAATGGTTTTTTTGCACCGTGATCATCGGGCCGGTGGATTGACATTTACCAATATCTGGTCATATAATAAATGAGGCCGCAGTACAGGTTTCGGCCGCATCGGATCAGGATCCGCCGAGACCGCTTTTTCTCGGTCAACTGACGGTAATTACACACAGCAGTGCAGATCACGGTTACTTCTGGGTCGGGTATTTCTGGAAACAGAAGTTGTGGGTTCGAGTCCCACCTGGGCGTTCGCGCCCTGTGGCGGAATCGGTATACGCGCCCGTAAATACCGTTGTCGCCCATTCTCTGTGTGTGGTTATAGGGTTGCCGGGCAGTCTGACTGCCCGGCAGCTTTTTTATTCCATCGATCAAGGGGGGCTGATCATGGCGAAATTCAATCAGTCGAACACCATCAAAACCACGAACCGATCCGGATATACCGCCTATGAAATGCCCGAAAAAGAGCATTTGGTCTCTGCCGTGCTGACAACGATGTTCGGCGAACCGAAGTACTACGGAAGCACAGACAATGACATCGTCCGCCTGGCAACGGCCTGCGCGAAGAGCTTCCCTTCCTTTCTTGCCAAATTGGCCTGCTACGCGCGAAACGTCGGCAATATGCGTTCCGTCAGTCACGTTCTGACAGCCGTTATCGCCAGAGAAGCCCATGAATACACCCGTCCCACCATCAGAAATGTCGTTGTACGGCCGGATGATATCACCGAGATCATGGCCTGCTATCAAAGCATGTATGGGAAGCCCTTCCCCAACGCGATGAAACGGGAGATCGCCGATGTGCTCCAACGGTTTGACGAGTACCAGATCGCGAAGTATAGCGGAGGGAACAGGGCGCTCAAATTCCGCGATGTTCTGCGCATCACTCATCCCGTTCCCAAAACAAAAGAGATCGAGGCGTTATTCGGGAAAATTCTGGACGACAAGCTCGAGACACCGTACACCTGGGAAGTGGAGCTGTCCGCGAGGGGCAATACGAAAGAAGTTTGGGATGAACTGATCTCCTCCGGTAAAGTCGGCTATATGGCACTACTCAGAAATCTCCGCAATATCATCAGTAGCGGGGCCGATATCGAGCCTGTTTTGGCGAAGTTGTCCGATCCCGAACAGGTCCGCATGAGCCGTCAGCTGCCCTTCAGGTTTTACAGCGCCTACCGCGTTTTATCCAACAAAGGGCTCATCACGCCCGAGATACACAGAGCGCTGGAGACCGCGCTGACAGCGTCCATCGGCAATATGGATCCGATCCCCGGGCGGACCCTGGTCGCGGTCGATGTTTCCGGATCCATGTCTTCGACTGTTTCTTCCAAGAGCGATGTCCGCTGCAGTGATATCGCCGCGTTATTCGGAGCAATGGCAAGCAGGCTGTGCGAAGATGCCACTGTGTGCTACTTTGAGGCCCCAAAGAGCGCTTACCGCGCATTTTACAGTCAAAAAGGTGCGGCGTTTCCGGAGGCTCTCTACAAAAACAGCGAGGAGTGCGGGTATCGCATCGCCCACTATGGCAAATATGATTCTGTCCTCGATATCGCTTTGCATAATTCGTTCGCGGGTGGCGGGACAGACATGTCGCTTCCCATGATATTCGCGCTGAAAGAGGATAAAGCGGTCCATCTTAAGCCTTTCGACAGGATCATCTATTTTTCCGATAACGAATGCAACCGCTCATTCCGTGGGCAGCATAAGACCGTTCAAAGCCTCGCGGATTCTTATCGCGCGATGTATAACAAGGCATTTTGGGTCCATGGGATCGATCTGCAGGGATACGGCACCCAGCAGTTCTGCGGGGAACGGTTCAACCTCATTGCCGGATGGAGCGAAAGCGTTCTTCCGTTCATCAACCTGGCGGAAGCGGGTATCTCGACGCTTGTAAAAACCATCGAGAGTTATAGCGTCAACTTTTCTTAAAGCCGTTTGAAGAGAACAAACAGGGGACGGCTCCGCGTTTTTCATACGCGGAGCCGTCCCCTGTTTGAGGCTTCCTGCCGCTTTACTTGTAAAAATGGAATACCTTCATATAGAAGCTCGTGGGGGTACCCGTGTATTTTAACACCTTGATCTGGTTGCCGAAGATCCTAAAGTTTTCCTTGCCCTCGGTGTCCCCGGACACCCTCACCTGCCGCCGCCCGTTCACGGGCCAGTTCGCGTCCGCTGTCTTCAGCCAGCTTCCTTTCCGCTCCAGCACCACGAACCAGTGCTGTTTTACCTCTTTAGTTTTTGGATTTATATACTTGATATGGATCACGTCGCCCCGGCGGATATTCTGTGTTTTGTTCACCTGCGTTGAAACGGGATTCGAATTGGGATTCCTGTTGAAAACATATTTGGCGAAATCGTAAGCGTAGGCCGCGCACTGTGCCCACCCTTTGCCGCCCAACTTGCTTTTGTCGTTCGGTCCCCACGAGGTCCCGTTGCACCAGCGGGAGTCGCTGAGGAAGCTGCCGATCAGTTCCTCATAGGATT
>CADCQZ010000189.1 GCA_902803675.1 uncultured Eubacteriales bacterium | reverse complement strand
GGCCGCTTATGAATCCCAAAAAGCCACAGTCGACACGCCCAAGATCGCGACTGTTTCTGCCGAGCAGTCTGTCGCCATCACCAACACCCTGCTCCTCATCTCTCCCACCGGTGTGGTGCTCCGCATCGCTCCTTACGTCATGATCCTGGCGGCCGGCATCGCCCTGCTGCTGATCAGCCGCCGCAGGAAGGCCGGCGCGGAAGAGTGATCTATCCGTTTCATTTTGACCGGAGTGGCTCCGGTATCCGGAGCCACTCCGTCCCCCTGCGGGGGATCAGCTCGCGGGACCGCGAGGGTTGAGCAGAGGGCATGCGTGGCGCGCCTTCTCCTCAGCGTGTGAAGGACCGGGAAAGGAAACGATACAAACGATATGAGCGGAAAGAAACGAAAAATCCAGACGCCCGCGGCGGATGAGACAGCCACCGCCGCGCCGGTGAGCGATAACGCTCCCGCGGCGGAAGCGGCGCAGCCCTCTGAGGAAGAAAAGAAAGCCGAAAGCCGCAGGAAGCTCCATAAGCGTTATCTCAGAATGCTCCGGGACCTGTTGTTCCGGGTGCTGGCGTTCGCTCTGATAGTCTATATCCTGTTCGTTCATCTGGTGGGCCTGACGGTCATGCCGAACGGGGACATGTATCCCCGCATCGACGCGGGCGACCTCGTAATGTTCTACCGCCTGGAGAAGAGCTGGCACGCGCAGGATGTCATCGTGTTCGATAAGCCCACCGCTTACCTGGAGCAGACCTATGAGGGCGGGGAAGCGGAGATGGCGGCCCGCCGGGAAAAGTCCGTCATCCGCAGGGCTCTTGATTGGCTCGGCTTCAGGGATCCGGCCGATCCGCCCATGACGCGCTTCGTATGCCGCGTCGTGGCCGGGCCGGGGGACACGGTGGAGATCTCCGAGAGCGAGCGCCTCGTGGTCAACGGCAACACGTTGATCGAGACCAACATTTTCTACAACACGCCGGAATATGCCGGCCTGGTCGAATACCCGCTCACTTTGGGAGAAGGCCAGTACTTTGTTTTGGCCGACCACCGCAACGGCGGCGCGGACAGCCGGTTCTTCGGCGCCGTGAACGCGGATGAGATCAAGGGCACCGTGATCACCATCCTGCGCCGGAACAACCTGTGACCGCCGCCGGAATAAACGTCATCCATCAATTCTGAAAGGAGGCCCTGCATGGCAGACCCATACGATCCCATGAAGGATCCGGCCAAGCATGTGGCTCCGGATAAAACTCTTGCAGATAAGATCATCGAACTGGCCCTGAGTGCCGGAGGAGGCGCGATGACGCTCCTTTCCGGTCTTTTGGCCGCGGCGCTGATCATGTATTCCGGCTATGTGCTCTTTGACACCTACGCCACCGAGCGCGACGCCTCTTCCAATGCCTGGGACCTGCTGCAGTTCAAGCCGGACATCCTGGACGATCCCGACGCGATCCTTTCCGCCGGTGATCTGGCCGGTATCAATAAGGACTACCGCGCGTGGCTGACGGTGTACGGCACGCCCATCGACTATCCCGTCGTCCAGGGGCCGAACGATACCTATTACGCCGCCGTGGATATCTACGGCCGGTCCAGCCTGACCGGCGCCATCTACCTGGCCGCGGCCAACAGCCCCGATCTTTCCGATTCCTACAACGTGATCTACGGGCACCACATGGACAGCGGAGCCATGTTCGGCTCTCTGGATTCCATGACGGGCCATGAGACCGGCCTCATCGTCACGGAGAACGAGATATACGACGTGCAGTTTTTCGCCATAGCCGCCACCGACGCTTATGAGAACCGCATCTACAGCGCCGGCAACCGCATGAACGACGTGCTGGCCTTCCTGCGTTCCGGCGGCGAGGGCGGCGTGGGCGTCGGCACCACGGTGACGTATTTCAATGAGGAAGCCGTCACGGGCGCCACGAAGGTCGTGGCCCTGAGCACCTGCGTCAACGCGGTGACCAACGGCCGCGTGGTGGTCTTCGGCACCATGACCAAGCGCGTGGTGACGACGGACGTCACGATCGCGAAGATCTGGGATGACAATAATGACCAGGACGGCATCCGGCCTTCCAGCCTCACCGTGACCCTGAGCAACGGCGATACCGCCGTGCTGAAGGACGATAACGGCTGGACCGCCACGCTGACCGTGCCGAAGTATGACAATCTGGGCGAGATCACCTATACGTGGACGGAGGAGACCGTCACCGGCTATGATCTGACCGATACCGCCTACGACGCGGAGACCAGGACCACCACTTTCACCAACAAACATATCCCCGCCACCACTTCGATCCCCGTTCAGAAGCGGTGGGTGGACGGCGATGACCGGGACAGGATCAGGCCTCAGAGCGTGACGGCGGTGCTGTCCAACGGCATGACCGTCACCCTGGATGAGAGCAATGACTGGTCCGCGAGGATCGACGATCTGCCCGTATACAACGCCGGGCAGGCGATCGAGTACACCTGGACGGAAGAGGATGTGCCCGGTTATGCCCTGACCGTTGACGGGAATGTGCTCATCAACACCCATGTGCCCGGCACGATGACCCTTTCCGTGAACAAGATCTGGGTGGACGGCAATGACCAGGACGGCATCCGGCCCGAGTCCCTGACGGTCACGCTCTACGGCAACGATCAGCCGGTGGGCTCCGTGACGCTGAGCGACAGCAATCAGTGGGCCGATGAGATCCCCAACCTGTACATATACGAGGACGGCGTGCCCATCACATACCGCTGGGAAGAGGAGAGCGTTGACGAGTATACGCTCACCGAGGTGCGGGTGAACGGCACGGCCACCACGCTCACCAATACCCATGCCATCTATACGGTCGACGTGACCGTCAGGAAGATCTGGGACGACAACGATGATCAGGACCGTGTGCGCCCCCACAGCCTGCGGGTGGACCTGAGCAACGGCCGCTGGGTCACCCTGAACGAGGGCAACGGCTGGTCGGAGACCATCACGGGCCTTCCCAAGAACGACGCCGGGCAGGAGATCAGGTACACCTGGACGGAAGGCGAGATCCGCGGCTATGAGCAGACCGGCGTCACCGTGAACGGTTATACCACCGTGATCACCAACCGCCATGAGACGGAAAAGACGGTCGCCACGGTGGTCAAGGTGTGGGACGATGACGACAACAGGGACGGTCTCCGGCCGGAGAGCGTCACCGCCACCCTCAGCAGCGGTCAGCAGGTCATCCTGAACGATGAGAACGGCTGGACCGCGACGGTCACCGGGCTGCCCATGAACGCTGACGGTGTGCCGATCGAGTATACCTGGACGGAAGAGCCTTTGGAGGGCTACTCCCTGGCCGTCTCCGTCTCCGGCACCATCACCACGCTGACCAACAGCCACAAGATCGATACGGCGGACCTCACGGTCGTGAAGGTCTGGGATGACGGGAATGACCAGGACGGCATCCGTCCCGGCAGTATCACCGTCACGCTGAACGCCGGGGATGAGGCGGTGTCTTCCTTCACCCTGAGCGCCGATAACGGCTGGACGGCCACGGCTGAAAAATGCCCTGTGAACGCGGGCGGGAAGCCCATTGAGTACACCTGGACGGAAGAAGCTTTGGATGGCTATGAGCTGGCCGTCTCTTCCTCCGGCGGCAGGACCACGCTCACCAATACCCATATCCCGGCCACGGTCGACCTCACCGTCACCAAGGTCTGGGACGACCATGATGATCAGGACGGCCTCAGGCCGAAAGAACTCACGGTCACCCTTTCAAACGGCGAACAGGTCGTCCTGACGGCGGAGAATGACTGGACCGCGGTCATCCGTGACCTGCCCGTGTGCAGGGACGGCGCTCCGATCGACTATACCTGGGCCGAGGAAGAGACGGAAGGCTACACCCTGACATCTTCCTCCGTATCCGGCACCGTGACGACGCTCACCAATACCCACGTCCCGGCTGTGGATACGCTTTCTGTGCGCAAAGTATGGGATGACGACGATGACCGGGATCTGAAGCGGCCCAGCACCCTGAGCGTCAGCCTGCTGGCCGACGGGGCGCAGGTCCGCACAGCTGTTCTCAACGACGCGAACGGCTGGTCGGCCGCGTTCGAGGGCATGCCCGTGTATCGCGGCGGGGCGAAGATCGAATACACCTGGGCGGAAGATCCCGTGGCGGGCTACGATCTCACCGTATCCACTGACGGCACCGTCACCACCCTCACCAATGCGTACACGCCCGCCGCTGTCGAACTGACCGTTAAAAAGGTCTGGGACGATGACGATGACCGCGACGGGCTGCGGCCCGATGAGATCACCGTGACCTTAAGGGGCAGCGATGAGACCGTGCGGAAGCTGACGCTCAGCGCCGAGAACGGCTGGCAGGCTTCTGTTAACGTGCCCGCCAACCATCTGGGCCGGGCTATCAGGTACACCTGGGATGAAGCCTCCGCCGCCTATTATACCTGCGCGAAGGTCACCGATGGCCTCATCACCACCTTCACCAACACGCACATCCCCGCCGTGACGGCCCGTTCCGTCGCCAAGGTGTGGGATGATAGGAATGATCAGGACGGCGCGCGTCCGGATCATGTGACCGTCTATCTCATGGCGGGCAGCGAGCGGATCGCGGAGTATGAACTGAGCGAAAAGAACGGCTGGACTTATACGGCGGAGGATCTCCCCGTATATGACGGCGGCCAGGCGGTCAAGTACTCCTGGCAGGAAGAACCCGTCCCCGGATATCCGGAAGTGAAGACCACCGCCAGCGGATCTTTGACCACCTTCACCAATATCCATGTGCCCGAGATGACTGAGCTGCGGGTGCGCAAGGTCTGGGATGACGCGGATGACCGGGCGGGCGCGAGGCCCGCAGCCCTCATCGTTTCCCTTCTCGCCGACGGCGAAAAGGTCGGCAGTGTGGATCTTAACGCCGGGAACGGCTGGACCGCCGCGATCGACGGTCTGCCCGTGTACGCGGATGGAAAAGCGATCGAATACCGTTGGGACGAAGGCGATCTGGAAGGCTATACGGCCCACACAACGGTCTCGGGCGATACCACCGTCATCACCAACACCTTTGAGAATGACCGCACGGTGGCTACCGTGGTCAAGATCTGGGACGACGATGACGACCGGGACGGTGTCAGGCCGGACGCGCTCATCATGACATTGAACACCGGTGATACGGTCGAGCTGAATGAGGACAATCACTGGATAGGCACGATCGGGGATCTGCCGAAATATGACGGCGGCGTCGAGATCGAATACACCTGGTCCGAAGAGGATATCGAGGGCTATACATTCATCAGCGCCGTTCGGGACGGCACTGTCACCACCGTTACCAACCGGCATGAGATCGCGACGAAGAAACTCAAGGTCGTGAAGGTCTGGGACGACGATAACGACAGGGACGGCCTCAGGCCATCGAGCCTCAGGGTCACCCTCAACGGCAAGCGGACCGTCGTGCTGAACGAAAGGAACGGCTGGACCGCGACTGTCGACGATCAGCCCGTGTACGCCGACGGCGGCCGCATCCTGATCTACCGCTGGAGGGAAGAGCCGGTGGAAGGCTACCGCCTGACTTCCGAGACCATTGGCAATACCACCGTCCTGACGAATACCCACAAGCCTGCCACGATGGACCTGACGGTCAGGAAGGTCTGGGAGGACGAGGATGATCCCGCGCGGCCCGGCAGCCTGATCATGGTGCTCTTTGGCGGCGGCACCGCGCGTCCCGTCACCCTGAACGCCGCCAACCACTGGACGGCGACGGTCACGGTCCCCGCGAGGGATGAGGCCGGGCAGGATCTTAACTATACCTGGGAGGAGCCCGCGATCAGGGGCTACACCCTCAGGAGCGTCGTCACGGCGGGCCGTGTCACCACCTTCACCAACGTGAAGGATGACGACGGGACCGACACCGATCACCTTCTCACCATCCGCTACCGTTATGCGGACGGTACTTTGGCAGCCGACACCTATACCCGCGTGGTCAGGGCGGGGGATGCCTATGACGTCCCGTCCCCGGTCATTCCCGGATATCGTGCCGTGCCTCTCCGTGTCACGGGCGTCATGCCTGCCCGGGACATGGTATTCACCGTGATCTATGTGCCGGAGGATCAGGTCCCTGACGATCCCGGCGCGTCTGGCGGCCTCGGCGAAGTGATCCTCAACGTGGGCGACTGCCTTGAATAACTTTGACCCCTTCTTTTGACAGGCCCGAAGGCCGGAAAGAGATGAGAGGAATGCTGATGAAAAGACTGACGGCTCTGGCCGCGGCGCTGCTGCTGATGCTTTCGGTATCGGGGGCGTCCGCGGGATCCGGTCCGGAGATGCCCGCGGACGATGCGGCACCTTACGGCCATCTCACGGTGGCCAATCCCACGCCGATGCGCGGTGACTTCTTCACCGACCAGTGGGGCAATGCCACCAGCGACTGTGACGTCCGCGATCTGCTTCACGGCTGCGATCTGGTCTTCTGGGACAGTGAGGCAGGGAAATACGCCTTCGACCCCTCCGTCGTCAGCGGCGCTGTCATGACGCGGAGCGGGGACGGGGATCATACGTATGTGATCGTGCTCTGCGACGACCTGTATTATTCCGACGGCAGCAGGATCACGGCCTGGGACTACGCCTTTTCCTTCCTTCTGTCGGTGGCGCCCGAGATCGCTGAAGCCGGCGGAAGGCCGCTCAGGAAAGAGCATCTCCTGGGTTTCCGGGACTATATCGACGGCCGGGCGCCCCTGGCCGGTGTCCGGGTGATCGCGGACGATACGCTCGCGATCACGCTCGATCATGATTATCTGCCCTTTTTCTACGAGCTCGGGCTGCTCAAATGTGTTCCCTGTCCGATCGGGGTCATCGCTCCCGGCGCGGCTGTGAGGGACGACGGCGACGGCGTGTACATCGCCAATGAGGATCCGACCGTTTCCGGGCCGGTCTTCACGGGCGAGCTGCTGCGTGAGACGATCCTGGACCCCGCGACGGGCTATCGGTCCCACCCATCGGTGGTCAGCGGGCCTTATACGCTCACGAGCTTTGACGGCGTCACGGCCGAGTTTGAGGTCAATCCCTACTATAAAGGCGACCGGGAGGGAAAAAAGCCCCTCATCCGTACACTGACCTATACGCTCGCCCAAAACGACACCTGGCTCGATCAGCTCGCGGGCGGTGAGGTCGGCCTGATCAATAAAGCCGTGCGTGCGGACAGGATCGGGGACGCCATGGAACGGCTGGAGGAAGAGGGCCTGGCTTTCAGCGTCTATCCGCGCAGGGGGCTGAGCTTCATCGGCTTCGCGGCCGAGCGCCCCGGGGTGGGCAGTAAGGCCGTCCGTCAGGCGATCGCCTGCTGCTTCGACCGGGATCAGGTCACTCTGGATCACACCGGGCATTCCGGCCGGCGCGTGGACGGGTACTACGGTATCGGCCAGTGGATGTTCGGCATCACGGAGGGATCGATACCGCCTCCCGTGGCCCCGCCGGCGGATGAAAACGATGAGGCGGCCCAAAGGGCTTATGAGGATGCCCTGAAAGCCTATGAACAGCTCAGCCTGGACGGGCTCGATCCCTATAAAGTCGATACGGCCCGGGCGGCCCGCCTCCTGGACGAGGACGGCTGGCGCCTGAACACCGACGGGCTCCGCGAAAAGGACGGCACCGTGCTGGACCTCACCCTGATCTACCCCGAGGGCAGCGGCATCGGGGAGACCCTCAGGGTAGACCTTGCGGATCATCTCGCTTCCGTCGGCATCCGCCTGGCCCTCAAGGCCGTCCCGATGGCGGACCTGCTGACCCAGTGGTACAGGCAGGGGGAGCGGAATGCCGACATGATCTATCTCGCCTCCGATTTCGACGCTGTTTTTGACCCTTCCGTGCATTTCGATCCCGAGGGCGGCTGGTCCTATACCGATGTGAAAGATCGGCAGCTCTATGAAGCGGCAGCAGCCATGCGCCAAACGGAGCCCGGGGATATACTGACCTATATGCGGCGCTGGATCGATTTCCAGGTCCGCTTCAACGAAGTGCTGCCGATGATCCCCGTCTATTCCAATTACTATTTTGACATTTTTACCGATGATCTCCGCGATTATCACATCACGCAGAACGTCACCTGGGGGCAGGCGGTCGTCGGCGCGTATCTGGCGGACGAAGCTCCCTGAAGCCCCGCGACGATCCCGCCGCTGTACCGTC
>CADCQZ010000188.1 GCA_902803675.1 uncultured Eubacteriales bacterium | reverse complement strand
CCAGTTTTCCCGCACGCAGTTGCTCTTTGGCGAGGCGGGCATGGAAAAGCTGCAGCGCAGCCGTGTGGCCGTGTTCGGGATCGGCGGTGTGGGCGGCTACGCGGTGGAGGCGCTGGCCCGCAGCGGCATCGGCGCGCTGGACCTGATCGACGACGACCGGGTCTGCCTGACCAACCTGAACCGCCAGCTCCACGCCACCCGGAAAACCGTGGGCCGCTACAAGGTGGATGCCGCCATGGAGCGCATCCGCGACATCAATCCGGACTGCACCGTGCGCACGTACAAAACCTTCTACATGCCGGACACGCAGGATCAGTTTGATTTCACCGCCTTCGACTATGTGGTGGACGCCATCGATACCGTGAAGGGCAAGCTGACCCTGGTGGAGGCGGCGCACGCAGGCGGCACGCCCATCATCTGCTCCATGGGCGCCGGCAACAAGACGGATCCCGCCGCGTTCCGCGTGGCGGATCTCTACCAGACCTCCGTCTGCCCGCTGGCCCGGGTCATGCGCGCAGAGTGCCGGAAGCGCGGCATCCGCCATCTGAAGGTGGTCTATTCCACCGAGCCGCCCATCCGCCCCCTGGAGGATCCGTCCATCAGCTGCCGCAGCCACTGCATCTGCCCGCCCGGCGCCCGCAAGTGCACCGTCCGGCGGGACATCCCCGGCTCCACGGCCTTCGTCCCGTCGGTGGCCGGGCTGATCATCGCCGGCGAGGTCATAAAGGATCTTCTCGCGATGGACTGATATCGGAGACCCGCCACAGCCCGCTGCTCCAGCCCGATCCACGAGCTGACGGAAAAGGAAACGGCGTGACCGCGATCACTATGAAAGCCTTGTGAACACTGGGTTTTCGAGAGAAACAAGTGCTGTTTTTGAAGGAATACTTGCTAATGTATACCCAACATTTTCGGGCGGTCAGATGATCCTCGTGATCTTCTCTTCCCTCAGATCGTGCGGGGCCTTCTCGTCGGTCGGGTAGCCCAGGGCCAGGGCGATCACGAAGTCGTACCCTGTCGGGCACTTCAGCTTCGCGCGCATCTCGTCGGCCCTGTCCCCTTTGAAGGCGGGCAGGGGCAGGCCCAGGATGACGCTCCCGATATGAAGGCCTTCAGCGGCCAGGGCCATGTTTTCTACGGCGATCCCGCAGTCCACCTGCGTCCAGGCAAAGTCCTTTTCCCCGAAGATGAAGATCACGGTGGGCGCGTGATAGAAGATCTGGAAATCCGGGTCGGCGAAACGGGGGCTGCCGTTTCGGCCCATCACCCTCGCCGCCTCGTCATGGACCTCCTGGATGAGGGAAACGTCCTGCACCACGGAAAAATGCCACGGCTGGCGGTTCCTGGCGCTGGGGGACTCAAGGCCCGCTTTCAGGATGGACCCGAGCACGTCCTCCGGCAGCTGTTCGTTTTTATAGGCGCGGTGCGACCTGCGGTTCGAGATGGCTTCAAGCACGTTCATTTCAAGCTCCCTCCTCCTGTTTTTCCTGCTCCGGGCGCGTCGCGGCCGGGGCTGTTTTATTTGAGCCTTGTGTACCGGTTCCCTTCCCGGCTGAAGAAGCCGTCGCCGATCATGTCCCGGCGGATGGTGCAGTAATCCTCGTGGATGGGGGCGATGATGGCGTTCACTTCCTTCTCGTCATATACCTTCCCGATCTCGAATCTCTCCGCGATCTTTTCATAGCAGATCAGCCTCTTCTTGCGCTGGGCCGGTATGGAGCGCAGCCTGCCGTAGTCGAAGAAAGCGCCGAGGACCTTCTGCCGGTACTCCTCCTCCCGCTTCTGCTGCTCGTCGATCTGTCCCGCCCCGCATGTCACGGCCTCGTACAGCGTCCTGTCCAGCAGGTCCCGGTTCAGGGAATAGACCGTGTAGTACTGGTCCCTGCGGGACGTGACGAGCCCCGCGTCCTCCAGCTTTTTCATGTGGAAGCACACGGTGGAGGGCGTCAGCCCCAGCCGCTCGGCCATCAGTTCCGTGTACATCTCGCCCCGCGTCAGGGTCTGCACGATGTTGAGGCGGGAAGCGTCCGAGAGACACTTGAAGATCTTGAGGGCGTCCTCCTGCGTCATTTCCCTTCCTCCTCCCCGAACCGGGCCATGATGTCCTCCAGGGCGGCCAGCTTCGTTTCCTCCACGGCGATGCCTTTGATATCCCCGTGCTGTTTCGCTTTCTCGAGCGCCGCGCCCCAGAGCGCCCGGAAATTCTCGAACTGTTTCCGAACGGCGGGGAAGCCGGCGCCCGGCCTGCTCATCAGGGTGCGGCTCACGGCACCGCAGGCGTCATAGATATTGGCGCGCACGCTTTGGAAAGCGGCGTCGTCCGCGCGGCCCTGAGCCTTCAGCCGGGCGATATCGTCTTTGGCTTCCCGGGCCCTGTCCTCCAGCCAGTGGATGAATCCTTCCATGGTATGATACCTCCTCCGATGAATTTGATTTCATATTCATCGAATCAATATTACCGCGGCCGGCGGCGGATGTCAATAATTATTTCGATATTTATCAAAATAAATTTTGCCGGGTGCGGCCCGCCGGCATCAGCGCGCGGCCCCGGTCCCATTCCGCAGATCCTCGAGGGCTTCCGTCAGCCATCGATGGGGCATCAGGATCGCCCCGTGGGCGAACTGATACTCGATATAGAACCGGCAGGCCTCATCCAGGGACTTCTCCGCCAGGCGTATGAGCTCATCGTGATACGGCGGCGTGCCTTCCTGATCCCAGGAGATCTTGTCCGCGATGAAGACGGCCTTGTCCAGGCCGAGCGCGTTTTTCCTGAGCGTGGTATGGCATCCCACCGCGCTGAGGACCTCCCTGTCCGTGACGGAGAAGGTCTCCTCCGCGATCAGCGCGGATATCCTCTGGTGCAGCAGGAAAGGGTATTTTTCCTCGGCAGGGTCCAGGGGCATGCCGCGAGAGACCGCCGTATCGAGCATCTCCCGGGGCGCCATGACCGCGCTGATGTCGTGGAGCATCCCGGCCAGTACCGCCTTTGAGGCATCCAGGCCGTGGACGCCGGCGAGAAAGGCCGCCGTGCGGGCCACCGCCTCCGAGTGGCGGAGCGTTTTTTCCCTTCCGCCCGCCAGGCAGTATCCCCGGATCTGTTCGATCGTGCCGGTCAGGCTCTGCCCGCCGCTTTTGCCGCACCGGAAAAAGATGAATTCCGGGCGGTGGATCGTGCCGCCGAACAGGTCGGGGTATTTTTCCCGCATCTCGTCGGAAAGCTGCGCCTCCCGGCACTCTCTGATGATGAAGCCGGCGCGGATCAGGCTGTTGATCAGGGTGGAGACCATCCTGTGCCGGCAGACGTATCCGCTGACGACCCATTCCACTTTTCTCAAGCCTTCCAGGCAGTAATTCCTGACGTTCGCGTACAGGCGTTCGCCCCGCGGCGTGCGGGTATAACGGTCATAGGCCCCGTCCCATGCGGTGACCATGGGATGGGACATGCTGAACACGAAACTGCCCCCGTCCTTTATAAGGGCGTACACATCGCGCGCCAGTTTTTCAAAGTCTTCCGCGTAATCGAAGGCCAGGGAACTCGTGACCAGGTCGAACTTTTCACTCAGGGTCCCGATATCTTCCATGGACAGGCGCCGGTATTCGATGTTCCCGGCGCTGAAATGCTCCGCGGCGTACCGGAGCATTTTTTCGGATATGTCGATGCCCAGCACCCTTTCGGCTCCGCTGTCGGCGTACTGCTTCGCGTGCTGCCCCATGCCGCATCCGATATCCAGGATCCTCTTTCCCTTCAGGTCGGGCAGCATCCTCAGAAGGATGGGCGTTTCGATGCAGTCGTTGAAGTTGACGCCGTTTGACCGGTTTTTAAGGAAATACTCAAAGAAAGCCTCATCGTCGTACAGGTTCTGCTCCGGCATATGTCTGATCCTCCCGATCTGACCCGCGGCCCGGCGGGTTGACCGGGCCCGGGACCGGTATTAAAATATCCTCGGAACTGTGAGACAGCTGAAGCGCTTTGCGGGGAGGGCCTGCTTGGATGACCATGGACGAACTGCTCTTTTTCGGCGGCCGCGCCGCGGCGCTGCCCCTGTATGAAGCCCTGAAGGGCCGGGTGCTCGCGGAATTCCCGGAAGCCCGGATCGAGGTCAAAAAAACGCAGATCTCTTTCTTCCTGAAGCATATGTTCCTGGCCGTGTCCTTTACGCCGGTCAGGCGCGCCGCGGAGCGCCCCGACCCCTTCCTGACCGTGACCTTCGGCCTGAGGGAGAGGGAAATGTCCCCGCGGATCGACGCGGCGGCGGAAGCTCATCCCGGCCGCTGGACGCACCACGTCATGATCGCCTCCCCGGAGGAGGCGGATGACGAACTCATGACGTGGATCCGGCGGTCGGCGGCCCGTGCCTCCGGGCGGTGATAAGGATCAGCTGCTTTCCCCGGCACTTTCTGTCCCGTCTTTCTCCGGCGCGTCTGCGACGACGTGCAGCCCGGTCTTTCTGTATTCCCGGTGCAGCCAGAAGGCCAGGGAGAAAGAGACGGAGTTCAGGATCAGGGCGTGGATATTCGCCCATTCAGCGTTCAGGATCCCGCCGCTCAGGATGGAGAACAGGGCACTTATGATCTTGCCTCCCGTCAGGATCATGGCCAGCATCTGGTTGGCCGTGGTCCGGGCCTTGCGGCACCAGATCCTCCCGAGAATGAACTGGGTCGCCACACCGATCACGAGCCGGATGATCATGAAGACGCCCAGGGCTGTGTCATTATACGCGCTGAGGAAGGCCAGCACCTGCGGCAGTTCCGCCCTGAGCCTCGCCCCCAGAAGGTGGACGCCGCGGAGGATCCCTATAAGGCCCAGAAACAGCTGGAAAAAGGCAGACAGATAGTGGAACCAGCCCAGGACGGTCATGCCTCTGCGCTTCCAGTTCAGGCGGGCCTTTTTTTTCTTCGCCACGTTCCGGAGTCCTCCGAGCGTATTTAAGGTTTGCGCGGTACGAAGCGCAGGTCCGCTATCCCCGGACCAGGGGCGCGGAGTATTCCGCGTTGATCTGGCGGATCTCCTTCAGCCCGTCGATGTAGGGCTGGTAGATGCTTTCGGTCCTTCCGCCGCCGCGATCGTCGCAGCCGGAACAGAATTCGCAGTCGATGCCGCACGCCCCCCAGAGCGCCTCGTGCACGATGCGGATCCTTTCTTCCCGGGTGGTGTCCTTGATGAGGATCGATCTCATGGGCTGATACCTCCTTGATGACCTGAGCAGCCGGCGGAGGCGGTGATGTCAGAACACCGCCTGGGTCAGCAGCATATAGACGGCGGTCCCGGCGAGGATGCTGATCAGGGTGTTCCGCTTCAGGGCCTGCAGCCCGATCACCACCGCGGCCGCGGCCGCTTCCGGCAGGCCGTGGGGCGCGCTCATGATCTGCGTGTCCCTCAGGCAGTAGACCACCAGCATGCCCATGACCGCCGGCGGGAGCACCTTTCCGAGATAGGTGACGAACGCCGGTGTCTTTTCCTTCATGACAAGGAAGGGAAGAAAGCGCGTCAGCATGGTCACCGCGGCCATCACCGCTATAAGGATGCCTGTTCTCACGCCGCGTTCACCTCCCGTTTCCTCAAAAGCGCCAGGATCAGGGTGATCAGCAGCATGGAGGGGATGAGGAAGTTGTCCGGCCCGAAGACGAGAAGGCAGATCAGGGTGACCGTCAGGCCCGTCACGGCGGGGAGATGGTCTTTTTTTTCGATCCACTGTTCCGTGAACGCGGCCAGGAACAGGGCCGTCATGGAAAACTCGATCCCCTCCGAGGAAAAGGGCAGCACCCGGCCGATCAGGCTCCCCGCCACGCACCCCAGGATCCAGTACCCGTGATCGAAGGCGGATACCAGGGCCCGGTACAGGTGCGGGTCCACGCCCTCCGGCGTTTTTCCGTCACACAGCAGGGAATAGGTCTCGTCGGTCAGGGCGAAGATCAGGTAGGGCTTGTATTTCCCGGCGTCCCTGTACCTCCCGAGCATGGAGACGCTGTAGAAAAGGTGCCGGGCGTTGACCGTCAGGGTGGTCAGCGCCGCGGTGACGACCGAAGCGCCCGAGGTGAT
>CADCQZ010000187.1 GCA_902803675.1 uncultured Eubacteriales bacterium | reverse complement strand
GTTGGGAGCCCAGGGCCCGCCCAGGTCCGTGCGGCACCAGCCGGGATCGGTCAGGTTGATCATCACGTCCGTGCCCTGGACTTTGGATCCCAGGTCGACGGTGATCTTGTCAAGGGCCGCCTTGCTGGCGGAGTAGCCGGCCTGGCACACGTCCAGGGCGATGCCGCTGGTGGTGTTGAGGACACGGCCCGTGCCCCGGGCGATCATCTTCGGCAGGAAATGATAGCAGATCATGGCCGGGGCGATGGTATTGACCCGGAAGCTGATCTCATAATCCGATACCGGGGTGGAAAAATACTCCGTGCGGTAGGCCACCTGGAGGCCGGCGTTGTTGAGCACGATGTCCACCGGCACATCAAAGCCGTCGATCTCACGGAGCATGCGCTCCACCGCGGAAAGATCATCAAGATCCGCCGCCACCGCCCGCGCGGAAACGCCCATGGCCGTCACCTCGTCAAGGACCTTTCGCGTGTGTTTTAGGTCCCGGCTGTGCAGGATCAGGCTGCAGCCCTGCCGGGCCATGAACTTCGCCGTGAGATACCCGATGCCCCGGGCCGCGCCGGTGATCAGAGCCCATCTGCCTTTAACATCGTACATCGTTTTTCCTCCTTGCGGCGCCTTATCCGCGTTGATCTCCCGCAGACGAACGCGGATAAGGATCGCCGACCGTTATCAGGACCTCATCCCCCGCCTGACCGGCGGGACCTTTCCCAAAGGGGAAGGCTTTTGGAAAAGCAGTCCGCACATATGATACGATACACCAAACGAAAGCCCCGGGGGCCCGGAGATCCGATCTTACGGATGAGGAGCGCCGCGCGGTCCTCAATTCGGATCAGTGCCGCACCGGGCGGCCGGACGCCGCTTCGAAATGGCACGCGGCGATGCCCAGGTCCACCTGAAGATACGGGCCGATGCCCCTTACACGGACGAAGGGCTCGCCATCCCTCATGGTGAAGAGGAATTTCTGCTGGTTGACCGCGGTGGGCGCCTTCAGGGCGGCGTCGACCCCGGCCAGGAACCAGTCGAACGAAGGTGCGTTTTCGGTGACATCCAAAAAGGACCTGCCCCTGTGAGGCGTACCCTGGGAGGCGCCGTATCCCAGGGCGATCACCATGCACATCTCCTCCCCCTCCGGGATCAGGGCGCGCACCGCCTTTTTGTTGAAGGTCATGGCCGCCCAGCAGGTGTTGAGGCCCAGCTGCTGGGCCTTCAGGACGATCTTCTCGCCCCAGTAGCCGCAGGCGAAATCGAAGTCCGGGATCTTTCTGCCCGCCAGCACGATGTAGTTGGCCACATTTCGGAAGCTGCCGTAATGGGCCAGGCGGGAGTCGAAGCCCTTGGGATCGTCATAGCGGATGAAGATATGGAGCCCGGAGGCCCGATCGCACTCCAACGTGAAGGCGTCGAGTTCCTGCCGGACTTCCGGGGGGATCGGCCGGTCCAGATAGGCGCGCACCGAGTGGCGGGCGTCGATGGCTTCAAGGATGGTCACAGGGCATCCTCCTGACAAATAAAGGATGACAAGATCGTAACCGGATCATGATCTCCTGTCAAGGGGCAGTATCACTTCACCTTGTATTTGCCGACGGCAGACGATATAATAAAACCGGCAGGCGGTATCATATGAAAACGCATGCCTTCAAACGGTGACGGGGAGGAACGGAAAATGGATATCAAAAGGATCAGTGAGATGGAAGAGCGCCTGGACAGGTGCGCCGCGGCGGTGAAGGCCCTGGGCGAGAGCATGGACAGGCTGGACGAAGTGATGGACGAGTTCAGCGAGGTGAGCGATTACTACGGCAGCGAGGAATGGTACGACGACCGGGAGGGCGACGTGCCCGAAAACGTGAAGGCGGGCGTGCTCAGCGAAGACCTGCCCTATGACATGATCATGGACGTGCGGGACGCGGCCTTCCGGATGCTGGAGATGGCCACGGACATCCTGAAGAACAGGATGTAAAGCGATAGGCGAAACAAGGCCGGCAGGGGCTCCGACGCAGCGGAGCCCCTGCCGGCTTTTTGGGGGCCTTCCTTTTTTCGGGACAGATCCCCGGGCTACGGGGGGACTATTTGCCGTAGGTCTCGTAGCAGTCCTTCATCACGTCGGCCAGATATTTGAGGTAGCGTGTCCTGCTGGAATTGTTCGCCATGTTCTCGCCGTGCTTTTTCGCTTCCTTCAGGTAGGCGTCGGTGAATTTGAGGGACTTGGCGCATTCCTGCAGCGTATCGAACACCTTGTCATAGCGCGCCTCGGGGGCCATGATGCCGTAAAGGTTGATGAGGTTATAGTACATGTTGCCGCCGTAAGCGCCCTTCTTGTCGAAATCCACCAGGGTGCCCGCCACCGTGAGTTTGCAGTCCTCATCCCAGGGGGTGCTGCAGGTGATCACGCAGGCGCTCTCGCTGTCGGCCAGGCCGGAATAGAAGCTGGACTTGAAATAGCTGCCGCCGAGCAGGTCCATATCGTCAAGGATCGTATAGGCCGGGGAGAAGCCCACGGCGTCCATGAAGGAGACGGTGTAGTTCCAGCAGCTCAGGACGCCGAGGATATCGTGGGACACGAGCACCGGGGCCGCGCCCACCGCCGCGTTCTGTTTGGCCCAGTAGCTGCGGGCCAGCTCGGACTTGTGGAAGGGCACCAGGTTGCCGTAGAGGAACACCTGGGAGCTGGGATCCTCAGGGTCATAGATCTTAAAGCAGAAGGAGGTGTACTCCCCGCCCACCTCGACGGTCCAGCCCTCGGGCACCTTCATGGAGAAATAGCCGCCGTCGTAGTTTTTGAGCCTGATGTCCTTATACTCTTTGGCTTTGGGGGTCTCGGAGTAGGTCAAATTCGTGACGGCGCCGTCCTTCACCGAAAAGGCCAGCAGTTTCCCGGTGGTGTTCCAGCCCGTGCCGGTATAGTTGTAGATCTCGCTCCCGCCGTCATCCGTGCGGAGCACCAGGCGGGCGATGTAGGTCCCCGCGGGCAGAAGGGCGCTGACACGGTGCTGCGGATCCGGGTAGGCCCGGTCGACCACATCCCCGTCCGGGGTGAGGAAATACACGGCGCAGGCCAGATCCCCCAGCCCCTCCAGGGGCTCGAAGATCACGCGGCCGCAGCCGGGGCGCTCAGCCTTGAGATAGCTCTCGGTCCAGTCGTCATCCAGGCCCGCCGCGGCGAAGGCCCTGTTGAGGGCCGGGCCGTACTCATCGAGCATGCCGTTGATCTTGAGGGAGAGCAGAAGAGCGCCGTGCAGGTCCGTGTAATCGGACAGGGGCGTGATGATCTCGATGGCCGTGAGCCACAGGGCGATCTGCTGCTCGTATGTCATGCCCGTCTGGTCCATCAGGT
>CADCQZ010000186.1 GCA_902803675.1 uncultured Eubacteriales bacterium | reverse complement strand
CTGCGATGGCGCCCAGGCCCATGTAGCCGCAGCCCACCACCGCGATGGTGTCGCCCAGGGTCTCCACCGGCAGCTTCATGGCGGCGGACAAAAGGCAGGCCAGGGGTTCGGAAATGGCGTCCTCATCCTTCAGGCAGTCCGGCACGTGAGCGGTCTTTTTGGGGGAGACCACGATGTATTCCCTGTAGGCGCCGCCGCCCAGGCCGGTCACCCGGCCGCCGGGTTTGAAGCCTTCCACGTTTCTGCCCACTTCCGCCACCACGCCGACCGCCTCGTGGCCCAGGATGTCGCCTTCCCTGGCGGTGGCCCAGGGATACCATTCGGAATGGCACATGCCGGTCAGGGTCACCTTCACCAGCATCTCGTCGTCGCCGTACTGCGGGATCGGCACCTCAATGATCCTGCTCTTCCGGGGCCCCGCCATCACCATCTGCCGCATCATGCCTTCCATTTCTCTTCGCTCCCTTCACTCAAGTGGATGGCAGTATTATAGCGCGGCAGCTCCGTCCCCGTCAGAACATAACCGGCAAAATGACTGGACAAAAACGCTCTGAACTGTTATACTTTTCTTCAGACACGACAATGAAAGGACGGATCGCCATGGCCCTGATGCTGGTGGGCGCGTCCCCCAACCGTCTCGTGGATCATGAGCTGCACAGCCATGACTGCTATGAGATCATCGTAAATACCGAAGGCGAGGGCACAGCTCAGATCGGCGGGCGGGAGTACCCGTTCTCGCCGGGCACCGTGCACGTCATCCCGCCGGAAATGCCCCATCGCAAGGTCTCTCCCGGGGGCTTCAGGGATATATACCTGCGCACGGATACAATGTTTGTTGAAAGCGCCTCTCACAGGAAGGAGCGATCGCTGACGGAGCCTCTGGTCCTGGCCGACGACAGCTGCCACACCATGACGGGCCTCTTTTCCCTGCTGCTCGACCGGTACCTGATCCAGAAGGAGACGGATACCGTGACAGAAGCGATATATGACGCCGTGCTCCGGTTCATCGGGACCCGGGTGTCCCTGCCGCCTGTCCCGCCTGTGGTGAGCGCGGTGATCCGGACCATCACATCCTCCTACAGCGATCCGGATTTTCAGGTCACTCAGGCGCTGACCGAGACCGGTTACAGCAAGGATCATCTGCGCCGCTGCTTCCGGCAGTATACCGGCATGACGCCCCATGAATACCTGACGGACATCCGCGTCCGGTACGCCAAAAGGCTCCTTGAGCAGGGCCTGCCCGTCGGAGAGGCAGCCCTGCTCAGCGGATACTATGACCCGGACTATTTCTGCCGGCTCTTCCGGGCGCAGGCCGGCATGCCTCCCACCGCCTGGCAGCGGGAACACGCCGCCGCGCGGCCGCGTTAAGGAGAGAAAAATGCGTATCGCGATCGTGGATGACGAAAAGGCTGTACTGGATCAACTGGCCGGCTATATCAGTCAGTACGCCGCCGAGCGGCGGGTCAGGCTGGATGTCTGTCCCTTTTTATCCGGGGATCAGCTGCTCGCTTCGGGGGACATGAACTATGACATCATCGTTTTCGACATCGACATGCCCGGTATCAGCGGCCTGGACACTGCCCGAAAGATCCGGGAAACGGATGAGAACGTGGTGATCCTGTTCGTGACGAACATCGCCCAGTATGCCATCAACGGGTATGAAGTCGACGCGGTGGACTATATCATCAAGCCCGTGGGGTACTATGATTTCGCGATGAAATTCCAGAAGGCGGTGCGCCGGGCTGAACGGAACCTGGGGAACCAGATGGTCATCGAGACCGTGGACGGCCCCGTTCTTCTGGACACGGACAAGGTCCTCTATGTGGAGGTCATGGGCCATTACGTGATCTATCATACCTTTGACGGGGATCACCGGGTGCGCGCCAGCATGAAAGAGCACGAGGATGCCCTGCGCGCCTATCACTTTTCCCGGTGTCATAAAAGCTATCTGGTCAACCTGAAACACCTTAAAAGGATCAATGCCTCGGAGGTCATCGTGGGGGAATACAGTGTGCCGCTGGGACGGGCGTTTAAGGACAGTGTGATGGCCGATTATATGGATTATCTTCACAGGTGAGATGTATGGAGCTGTTTTTAGCCTGCCTGGATCAGTTTCGGTATATGGCCGGATCGCTCGCGATGTGCGTGCTGCTGTGCCATCGCGCTCTGCCGCGCAGGAGCCATTATACCGCCCGCGTCAGCGCCGCGGGTACGGTGTGCTTTCTGCTGGCGTTCGCCTACGTGCCTGTCCACGGCGCCCTGCGGCCCGTCATGGAACGGATGCCGCTGGTCATCGCGCCGTACTGGCTGCTGATGAGCTTCGTGCTGGTGGGTTTTGTATACTTCTGTTACGAAACGAATCTCGCCGGCGCGCTGTTCCGTGTGATGATGGCCGCTTTCACGGAGAACATCGCGGCTACCCTGATCAGGAACCTGCTGGTCTATACACTGTTCCCGGCGCTGCCGGAGGAACATCCTCTCCTGTATATCGGCGGCATGCTCGTGTTTTACATCCTGTTCTATCGCGCCTCCGCCCGCAACCTGGGAGACCGCATCCGCATGGATGAGCTGTCCAGGCTCACGAATGAGCGCGCCGCGGCGGGGACTTATGCGGTGATCTACCTGTTCTATACCGCCCTGAACGCCGCTTCCAAGTACGTGATGGAAAGTTTGATCCTGCCTGTCAGCGCTTATCCGGATCTGCAGGGGACTTACCGTGCACTGCAGTTTTACCTGGTGGGCATCCTCCTTTTGTTCGACGTGAGCATGACCGTTGTGATGTGGTATATCTATCAGCAGGTCTCCATGCGGGCGGAAAGGGAGATCATTATACGTCTTGCGAAAGAACGGGAATCCCAGTATGAGTTCTCCCGCGAGAACATCGACATGATCAACCGGAAGACCCATGACCTCAAACACCAGCTGCAGGCCCTGGCCCTGGCGACGGATGACGAGCGCCGGAAGCAGATCGAGGAGACCGAAAGGACCATCGGCTTTTACGACGCGGTGGTGAAGACCGGCAACGAAGCCCTGGACATCCTGCTGACGGAAAAGAGCGTGTACTGCGCCAACCGGCAGATCCGGCTGAGCTGCATGGTGAATACGAAGCAGCTCTCAAAGATCGGCCTGGTAGACCTGTACACCCTTCTGGGCAACGCTCTGGACAATGCCATCGAAAGCGTGGAACGCATCGGGGACCCGCAGCGGAAGGTCATCAGCCTCTCCATCCTGGACCAGGGCAGCATGCTGTATATCCAGCTGGAGAATTATTACGAAGGCACCCTGGATATGCGGGACGGGCTGCCCCGCACCCGGAAGAAGGATGTTGAGGACCATGGCTACGGGCTCAAGAGCATCATCAGCATCGTCCATTCCTACGGCGGAAAGGCCCTGGTCCGCACGGAGGGACAGATCTTCTATCTGGAGATCATGATCCCCTGAGGGCAGGCTCATCCGTCGTTCGTGCCAGAAAAACGCTGTTCGTGCCGCGCGTCTTGCGCGGCGCTTTTTATTTGTTTAAGATGGACATGTCAAAAAAGGCCGGATCCCGGCCGGAAAACCGGGGTATAAAGAAGGGAGAGCTCTATGAAAAAGAAACGGCTGTTCAGAGGGCTGGCAAGCGTCTTCCTTGCCTGCGCCATCATCTTCAACGTGGCATTCTCCGTGGCCGGTACGTGGGCCGGCAAGGTGGATGAGCTGCTGGGCACCTCCGCCACCGGCATCAAACGCAGCGGCGATCCGGACGATTATCGTTACAAGTCCGATTACACCAGGGCGTCGGATCTGGTGGACGCGGAGATCGCCTTTTCTACCCGCGCTTCCGCGGAGGGCAGCGTGGCGCTCAAGGGCCAGCCGGCGGTCGAGGGGCGGAAGGTCACCCTGTTCGGCATGCGCAGCGGGGAAAAGATGCAGTTCGGCGGTTCCATGGGTGAACTGGTCCAGACCTCCCAGGCCGTCTTACTGGCGGATGCCCTGACCAAAGAGGGCTTCAGTGTCAACCCGGCCATGGTGAAGTTCTATCAGGACATGGCGAAGACCTATGCCCCGACCCGCGCTTCCGGCGGCAACGTGGTCAATGATTATGAGGATCAGGGTTCCGAGATCGGGGAGGTGCCCCTTTCCGAATACGACGCGGCCCTGATCGGTGATCACACCGACGCCGCTGTCATCGTCCTGGGACGGGACGCGGGCGAGTCCTGCTGTTTCTATCCCGGGCTGAACGGCCTGAAGAAGCCGGAAGAATTCTCTTCCTCGCCCACCGGTAATATCCTGTCCCTGTCCAACGAGGAGCG
>CADCQZ010000185.1 GCA_902803675.1 uncultured Eubacteriales bacterium | reverse complement strand
TGATCTTTGTTTTCACCGCCTCAGCCCTTGCGGCACAAGGGTTTTTAAGGGGTGGTGAAAACGGTGAAAACACTTTTGTATAAACTTACTGAAAATACAGGTACAGCCATCCGGCCCCGGGGGGTCGAGTATACGCCGGTAAAAGGTGCGCAAAACCGTGTCCACCGTTTTCACCGCGGGCCGGAAGCCTTGCGGCACAAGGGTTTCAGGGTGAAAACGGTTTGCCCTGTCCGTCTTCACCTGTCTTCACCCGCGTTCATCCGGCAGACGAGGCGGGCCCGGGCAAGGGGCTGCTGCGCAAGCAACAGCCCCTTGTTTATCCCGGAGGATCTGTCAGCGCAGCTCCTCCGGGATCCACCACATGCCGGTGTTGTTCTCGGTCATATAGGCCTTGAACTCATCGGAATGATAGGCGTCCACGATGGCCTTTGCCCACGCGGCGTCCCTGTCCTGTTCCTTGACGGTCACCTGCAGCACCAGATGGGGCAGGATATCCTCCTGGGCCAGGGCGCTGGCGGGATCCACGATCTCCCGGGCGTTCCACACGATGGAACCGGTGATCAGGCCGAAGTCGTAATCCTCCAGGCTGGTGGGGATGGTGGTGTTGAGCACCTGGATGATCTCCAGATGATAGGGATTCTCCGCGATATCGTCCACGGTCACGGTGGTCACATCCACATCCGGGTCGAAGGTGATCCAGCCGATCTTCTGCAGGATCAATAGGCACCGGGCGGTATTGGACGCATCATTGGTCACAGCCACGGTCATGCCGTCGGCGACTTCGTCCAGGCTCTTGTGCCTCGCGGAATACAGCCCGGCGGGCACGGTGGGGATGGGGCTGATGCCCACCAGGTGGCCGTCGTTATTGGCGTTGAAGAACGTCTGGATATAGGCGGTGTGCTGCTCCACGTTCACGTCCACATCGCCGGCCTCCAGCATCTTGTCGGCCACCAGAAGGTCACTGGCCTCCACTACTTCCAGGGTGTAGCCCTGTTTTTCAAGGATCGGGATGATGCCGTCCTCGAACAGCTCGGTGTAGGGGCCCTGGGACTTGGAATAACGGATCAGGGTCTTGTCTTCGCCGAGAGCGGCACCGGCCGCGCCCAGCACCAGGGAAAGGACCAGCAGGACGGAAAACAGCTTTTTCATTTTTTTCTCCTCTCATTCTTATATTATGTCCATGTTTATATCCCATCCCCCTTCCGGACGGGGGATCGATACCGTGTCACCTGTGCTGCCTCAGTTTTCCGCTGACGCGGTTCCCGATCAGCTGCAGCAGCTGCACGAACACGATCAGGATCAGTACGGTCAGGATCAGCAGCGGGAAATTGTACCGCTGATACCCGTAAGTCAGCGCCAGGTCGCCCACCCCGCCGCCGCCCACGTACCCCGCCATGGCCGTGGCGCCCAGAAGCCCCACGGTGCCGGTGGTCAGGGCCAGCACGATGGAGGGCAGGGCTTCCGGCAGCAGGAAACGGGTGACGATCTGCCATGTGTCGGCACCCATGGCCTGGGCCGCCTCGATGACGCCCGGGCTCACCTCCAGGAGAGAGTTCTCTATCAGGCGCGCCATGTACGGGCTGATGTAGATCACCAGGGGAACCAGCATGGCGGTGGAGCCGTAGGTCTTTCCCACGATCAGCCGCGTCAGAGGGAACACGAATACCAGGGTGATGATGAAGGGCATGGAGCGCACGATATTCACGTACACGTTCACCGCGGCATACACCGCCCGGTTCTGCCTGAGGCCGCCTTTGCGGCACAGCACCAGCAAAAGGGCCAGCATCAGGCCGATCACCGCGCCGATGAGAAGAGCCCAGCCCAGCATGTAGACGGTCTGCCCCAGGCTTTCAAGCAGCTTGGGGAACCTGATGCCGAAGAATTCTTTGAACTGCGCCTGCCAGGATGCTTCCATCAGTCGAACACCATCCTTTCCCTGAGGGCCCCGGCCCCGTCGATCCTTGCCTCCGCCCGGTCGATCAAAGCGTCATCCCCGATCAATTGAAGGATGAACACGCACATCACGCTGCCCTGCATCTCCCGGATCGTCGCGCCCAGGATGTTCACCTCCAGCCCTTGCGTACGGCACAGCTCGGCGATCAGGGGCTCTTTTACGGAATCGCCGATGAACTTGAGCAGCTCCACCCGCTGGTTCCTGGTCTCGGCACGCACCACGGCAGCGAATTTTTCCGGGATCCGGTCGCTGATCACCGTGCGCACGAACTGACGGGTCACCTCTTCCTTCGGAGTGCCGAACACCTCCAGAACAGATCCCTCTTCCACGATCTTTCCGTGCTCCATCACCGCCACTTTGTTGCAGATCATCTGGATCACCTGCATCTGGTGGGTGATCAGCAGGATGGTGACCCCCATCCTGCGGTTCACCCGCTCGAGCAGACGCAGGATGGATCCGGTGGTCTGGGGATCCAGGGCCGATGTCGCTTCGTCGCACAGAAGGACCTGAGGCTTGGTGGCCAGGGCCCGGGCGATGCCCACACGCTGTTTCTGCCCGCCGGACAGCTGGCTGACATAGGCGTTCTCCTTGTCCTCCAATTCCACGAAGCTGAGCACTTCTCTCACCCGCCGGTCGATCTCTCCCCTGGGTGCGCCCGCCAGAAGGAGCGGGACGGACACGTTGTACTTCACGGTCTTCCCTTCCAGAAGGTTGAACTGCTGGAACACCATGCCGATCTTCCGGCGCATCAAAAGGAGTTCCTTCGGGCTCAGCGCGTTCAGGTCCTGCCCCGCCACGGTGACGGTGCCGCTGTCCGCCTTTTCCAGGCCGTTCACCAGCCGCAGCAGGGTGGATTTGCCCGCCCCGGAAAAACCGACGATGCCGTAGATATCGCCTTTTTCCACCCGCAGGCTCACGTCCCGCAGAGCGTGCACCGCCTGCTTCCCGTCCTTATAAGTTTTGACCGCGTGATCGATCCGGATCATGCCTGCGTCCTTTCCCCGCCGGGACGCCGGCAGCGCGGCATCACCGGGGCAATAAAAAAACAGGCCCGCCTGCCGCGCCGCCTGTATGGAGCCGCTGATAAGACCATGCGGCCGCTACAAAGTGAGCGCAGCAAACACACACATGGAACAACAACACCCGATGGTCCTTCCGGTCACTGCGCCCGCCTCCTTTCGCCTGTTTGAAAGTCATTATACTTTTAATGTCTATAAAGTCAATAGATATTTTGTATTTATCATGTACTGCCGTGAGATCTGGGGTCTCAGTACCGTTTTTTTGATGTGACAAAACTGTGACAGTGCCTGTGGTATCCTTTGCGTGTCACCGGGAAACACATCAAAGAAAACAAACGATGAAAGTTTAAGGGGGATATAAAAATGTTCAGGAAACTGATCGCCGCCGCCCTGATCGTCATGAGCCTTTTCGCCCTGTGCATCCCCGCCTCCATGGCCGAGAGCAGGACCGCCAGGACCATGTATGTGAACACCGCCAACGGCGGGCCCCTCAATGTCCGCACCGCTCCCGACGACTCGAAGGACAACGTGATCTGCCAGTACAACTACGGCGACGCCGTTACCGTACGGGGCAGCGCGAAGAACGGCTGGTATGAGATCTCCTGCCCCAGGGCCAAGACCGGCACCGGGTATGTGATGGCCAAGTTCCTCTCCGCCACGAAGATCTCCGATGAAGACATCCAGAAGAAAGAGATCGAGCGCCAGATGAACCACTACCATCCCGTCGCTTCCTTCGTGGTCGCGGCCCGTCCCACCAGCCCCGCCACCGGCTGGGTGAACTTCCGCTCCGCCCCCGGCACCGGAGCCTCCCGGATCGCCACCCTCAAGGACGGCCGTCTCCTCACCGTGATCGGCGAGACCCTTGACTGGTACAAGGCCGTCGACTCCGTCACCGGCATGACCGGCTACGTGATGAAAGCCTATGTGGCCAGGGTGTAAGAGCGAGCGTCTTATAACACAAAAAAACTCTCTTTCATCCTCCGGGACCATGCAGGAACTTACTTTTTATGGTATAATCCTTTTTAAGCGCGGCACCCCGATCCCCGGGCAAGGGGCTTCTTGATCCCTCCGGCAAAACCGAATGGCCGGAAGCCCCGGAGCACAGGGACCGGAAACAGACAAGGAGGGATCCGATTGATCCAGACAGAAAACTTCACCAAGGCGTACGGTGACCGGGAAGTGGTGAAAAACATCTCTTTCACCGCGAAGGACGGGGCCATCACGGGCTTCATCGGCCACAACGGCGCGGGAAAATCCACCACCATCAAGGCGATCACCGGGGTGATCCGGCCCACGAAGGGCACGATCCTGATCAATGGGATCGACGTGGTGAAGGAGCCGCGGAAGGCCAAGGCCCAGTTCGGGTATGTGTCCGACAGCCCCGACCATTTCCTGAGGCTGACCGGCCTGGAGTACCTGAACTTCATGGCGGACGTCTACGACACCCCTTTGGAGGGCCGGGCCGAATTCATCGAAACGAACGCGAAGCGGTTCGGGATCTTCGACGCGCTGGGCAGCCGCATCCTCTCCTACTCCCACGGCATGCGCCAGAAGATCATGATCCTGGGGGCCCTGATCCACGACCCCTGGGTGTGGATCCTGGATGAGCCCCTGACCGGGCTGGACCCGCAGGCGGCCTTCGAGCTCAAAAAGATGATGCGGGAGCACGCTGACAAGGGCAAGACGGTGTTCTTCTCCACTCATGTGCTGGAAGTGGCGGAGAAGCTGTGCGACGAGATCTGCATCATCAAAATGGGAGAACTCCTTTACACCGGCACCCTGGACGACCTGAGAGCGACCCACAAGTCCCAGGCGTCCCTTGAGAACATATTCCTGGAACTGACCGAAACGAATGAGAAGGGAGAAAACCAAAATGCTTAAAGGAACGGACTTCAGCCAGATCATCTTCCTCATCCTGGGCGCCTACTGCATCTTCAGGGGCGTCATGGTGCTCCTCACCGGCAAACTTACCGAAAGGGAGGAAGCGAACCTGAAAGACTTCAGCGAGAAAGGGCTCAAGAGATACAGGCTCCTTTCCGCGGTGATGAACATCGTCGGCGGCGTCGTGGTCATCGGCATCGCTTTGGTGCGGATGCTGGGCCTGATCGAGCCCAACATGTTCAGGATCATCGCTCTGGCCATACTGGCGGTCATGATCCTTGTGTACGTACTGATCCGGAGATCCTGCAAAACGGCAGCGTAAAAAAATGGATCCGAAACTGTCAAAAAGCTTTAAAAAGGTCTTAGGCCTCATCAAAGTCCTGAGGAAATGCAACGGTAAGACAGTGCTGGGCGAAGGCGCCCTGATATCCGCCCGGGCGGCCGGGATCCTGGCGGCCGCGGGTCTCACGATCCTGGCGGGCGGGCTGTTCCTGGGCATGTATCTGCTCGAGCCCGCTGCGGCGTCGTTCATCACGGCCGGCGGACTGGCACAGACGCTGATGATGATCCTTCTGATCCTGAGCTTCGTGCTGGCGGTCAAGGATATCGTGACGGTGCTCTACACCTCAGATGACCTGGAACTCCTGGTGCCCCTGCCCTTTTCCGCGTCCCAGATCGTCCTGGCGAAGCTGGCCGTAGCCTCCCGCTTCCCGGTGATCCTCAGCCTCATATTGATGGGGCCGGCCTGCCTGGGATACGGCATCCGTGCCGGGGCGGGCGCGCCGTATATCATCGGCGCCCTGCTCGCCAGCCTGATGATCCCCGTCACCGGGATCGCGGCCGCCGCGCTGCTGGTGGTGGTCGTATTCCGGGTGTTCGGCGTCCTGCGCAGCCGGGACGTGACCGTGGCCCTGGGCGGCATCTTCACCTTTGGCCTTACCGTCGCCTACATGATCGTGAGCAATTCCCTTCAGCGAAACGGCGCCGGTGAGGAGTCCCTCAGCGCGCTGACGAACCTGTCCGCGGCCTTCCCCAACATCTCCTTTCTGATCCGGTTCATGACGGAAGGGAGCGTCACGGCTCTTCTGATCGGCCTGGCGGTACCTCTGGTCACGGGACTGCTGGCCGCCCTCGCTGTCAAAGCCTTCTATTTTGACACCGCCCTCAATATGCTCAGCACCCGCGCCCGGCGCAGGAACGTATCGGCGGACATGATCCGCGGCGGGAGAAAGAACAGCGCTCTGAAAGCCCTGACCGCCTGTGAATCCAGGAGCGCCCGGCGAAACCCTTCCTATCTGATCTACGGCTTCGTCATGAGCTTTCTCTGG
>CADCQZ010000184.1 GCA_902803675.1 uncultured Eubacteriales bacterium | reverse complement strand
GCCTTCCGCTGGAGGGTGAAACGGCAATCATCTGACAATCGGAAACGGAATCTATACTGCAAACGGGCGGAAGCCATCCTGACAGGCTTCCGTCCGTTTTTTGAGATTTCCGGATATTATTTTCACAAAAAGGCTTGTAATCACCGCAGGCATATGATATAACATCTGTGACCACTTCACAGCAATCATCAACATCAAAGCAGAATGAAGCATATGCAGAATGCTGAAATAAAGGAGAAACCGGCATGATCGAATGGAAAAAAACGCTGTGTAATCTCTGTGCCATGACCTGCGGGCTGGAGATGGAGGTAGAGGACAACCGGATCATCAACGTTCGTCCCGATCCGGACAGTCCCAGCAGCGAATGCTACTGCTGCCGCAAGGGCAGATCGGCAAAGTATTTTGTGGAGAACAGCGAGCGGATCCTGTACCCCAAAAAGAGAGTGGGGGATCACTATGAACGAATCTCCTGGGATCAGGCCTATACTGAAATCGCTGAAAAGGCCAACGCAATCCTGAAGGCCCACGGACCGCGCTCCGCGGCCCTCATCGGAGGCGGCGGAGGCGCCACCGGCGCGGCGGCCGCTACGGCCCAGCCCTTCCTGAAGGCCATGGGTTCCCAGTACTTCTTCAACCCCATCGGGGTGGAATTCATGGGCATTTTCTGGAGCTGCGGCCGCATTTTCGGCGACCAGTTTCACCCGCTGGAGCCGGATGACAAAAACTGCGAGGTCATCATCTTCTGGGGGAGCAATTCGTATGTGTCGCATCAGCTTCCCAATGCGAGGCCGATGATCCGGGAATTCTCCCGTGACCCGGAGAAGATGGTGATCGTGGTGGATCCGAGACTCTCGGAGACGGCCCGCATGGCGGACATGCATATCATGCTGAGACCGGGTTCGGATACCCTGTTTCTGCGGGCGCTCATTGCCCTGATCATCGAAAAGGGTTGGCAGGATCGGGACTTTCTGTATCGCTATACCAGAGACTGGACACAGGCCAGAGGCTGGTTCGCGGATTTCGACATTGACGGGGCGCTGCGGGTCTGCGGCGTTTCGCGCGATCAGGCGGAGGCCTTTGCCCGCATTCTCACCACCAAAAAGTGGGGCATGCACCAGGATCTCGGGCTCTATTTCGGGCGGCAGTCCACGCTTTCCAGCTACCTGTGTCTGGTGCTGATGGCGGTGTGCGGCACCCTGCTGGTCCCCGGCGGAAACGTTCCGCCCGTGAGAATCATTACGCTGGACTATTCGGATGAATATGATCCCAAGGTCTGGCGCATGCCGGTAACCAATCGCTTCCCGGTGGCCGGAATGTACCCCGAGGGGGCGTTTCCGGATGAGGTGCTGGGTGAGAACGAGGACCGGATTCGCATGGCCTTCTGCAACATGTCCAATCCCATGCGCAGTTACCCCGACTCTCAGAAGATGGAGGAGGCGCTCAGGAGACTGGAGCTCTTCGTGGCGATGGACTGCGTGGAGACGGAGACAACCCGGATCGCAGACTATGTGCTGCCAATTCCCAGCGCTTACGAAGCAGGCGGCGATTTTGACGTGTTTGCCTTCCACTATCCGGAGATCATGTACTTCAGCCGCCGCCCGGTGGTAAAAGCTCCCGGCGAGGCGCGCGAGGACGCCATGATCTATGCGGAGCTGACCCAGGCCATGGGACTGATCCCGAAGCTTCCGCAGTCCCTCTATGACGCGGCCGAGGAGGCCGTGCGGACCGGCGACCGCATGACGTATTTTATGAAAGTCGTGGGTTGGATCGCAAAGGGCGGCATGAAGTACTTTGACCAGGCGGCCACGGTCATTGCCCTGACCCTGGGGAAGGCCATGGGCTCGGCGGGCCACGCCATGAACTGGGCCGCGCTGCTGATCTCCAAACTGCCTGACCGGGCGATCCTGACCGTGGAGCCGGATGTGAAGCAGCATCCGCTGCTCTCCAGGATGCCGATGCTGAAGGACTTCTGTGCGCTGGACGCGGCGTTTCGGATGGTGGATGAGCACCCCGAGGGCGCAGTCATCGCCCGGAGCGATACCGCGCACCTGATGCAGCGGCACATCAAACACAAAGACGGCAAATTCCATCTGTGGTGCAAGGAGATCGACGAGGCGCTCAAACAGATCACACCGGAGAAAGAGGAAAAGGCGCTTCAGCTCATGGATGGCTGCAACATGATCCTCTCAGCCGGGCGCCATTCCGACGGCGGAATGAACACCTCCATGCGCAATCCGGGAACCTATCGTTTCCGTGAGCCCTATACCCTGGCCATGAACCCCGAAGACGCCGGGCGCTTCGGCTTTGCCGACGGCGAGACCGTGCGTGTGACAACAAAGAAGGGCTCCCTGACCATCCCGGTGGAGATCACATGGCAGGCGGCCCAGGGCTACTGCATGATCCCGCATCATCTGGGACTCATGTACGAGGGAAAGGCCTACGGGACACATATCAACTACCTGACGGATCATCAGGATCTGGACGAACTGACCGGCAACGCCAAGTGGCGCTATGTGCCCTGCCGGGTCGAGAAGATACAGGAGGTGTGAGATGGCAAGCTCATATCAGACAGTAATCAAAAAAGCCCTTCAGGAGGGCGGCCTGCTGGATGCGCTGCTGGCT
>CADCQZ010000183.1 GCA_902803675.1 uncultured Eubacteriales bacterium | reverse complement strand
GTTTCGGGCTGCTGATCAGATATAATAAAGCCATGATCGGCGCCGTCCCTGTGGCTGATGGGGACGGTTCTTTTTGACATATCTCCTCGATCGTAATGCAACAGGCTCAAACCCTTTCGGTCAGGGGTCTGAGCCCGTTTCACAGTCACGCGTATGGGCGTTTTTGCTTGTCCGGCCCGCCGCTTATTCCCTTTCGCACAGTTCCCGGACGATTTTTTTCAGATCCTCCGCGCTGTCGGCGATATGGTCGGCGCCGTAGGTCAGCACATCCTCTCTGGACCGGAAGCCCCAGGTGACGCCGATGGAGGTGATGCCGGCGTTTTTGCCGCAGCTCACGTCCATCAGGGTGTCGCCCACAAAGACGGCTTCCTCAGCTGTGACGCCGATCTCTTCAAGGATGCTCAGCGCCGCGGCGGGATCGGGCTTGAGGGGCACACCGTCGCGCCGGCCCCGTGTCACGGTGAAGGCAAAGCCCGGGAAACAATATCCCAGCACTTTCTTGACGTCCGTCTCGTCCTTGTTGGACAGGCAGCACACCTTGAGGCCCATGCATTCAAAGGCTTTCAGGGCTTCGGGGATGCCGGGGTAGGGACGGCTGTCCACGGCGCAGTTCTCGGCGTAGTCCGTTCTGTAATAGCCCAGCACCTTGTCGAACATGTCCGTCCTTTCGCCGACGGAGCGCTCCGTGAGCTTGAACACGCCGTTGCCCACCTTCATCAGGTAGTCCCTGGTGGGAAAGGTGGGAAGGCCGGCCTTTGTTAGGCTGCGGTTCATGGCGGCGGCGATGTCCGGCAGGGAATCCACCAGCGTGCCGTCCAGGTCGAACAGGATGGCTTTTTTCATTTTACGCTTTCACCGTGCCGTCGGGGTTGAACAGGGGCAGTTTTTCCAGGTAGATGATATCGTCCCGCTCCTGGGCCGCGCCCTCGGCCAGGATAGCCATCTTGCCCACGATGATGCCGCCGGCCTGGGTCACCAGCTTTTCCACGGCTTTCAGGGATTCGCCCGTGGAGATCACGTCGTCCACGATCAGCACTCTCTTGCCGCGCATGGCGTCGGCGTCGTCCTGATCGATGCACAGGGTCTGCTTTTTCTCGGTGGTGATGGAGGTGACTTCCGTGGTGAACACGTTGCGCATATACAGTTTCGGGGCTTTCCGGGCGATCAGGTAGCGGTTCTCGCCGTGCTGGCGCGCCATCTCGAACACCAGGGGGATGCCCTTGCTCTCAGCGGTGATCAGGATGTCGTGCTCCGGGGCCACCTTCAAAAGCCCGGCCGCGCAGGCGCTGGTCAGCTCCACGTCGCCGAAGATCACGAAAGCGCCGATGTACAGGTCGTCGCTGACCCGGCACAGCGGCAGGTCCCTCTTCAGGCCGCAGATGTTCATGGTATAGGTCATGCTCATGGATGGATCCTCCTTCTATGTGATGATCGTTATAGGATACGGGTGTGCTTTTTCTTCAGTTCGCCCTTCTGCCCCCGCAGGATCAGTTCCGTGTACCGGTCCACCACCATGTCCATGATGTCCGCCCAGGGGATGGGGATGGTCTCCTTCGCTCTCAGGGATACGGCCTTGAGCTTTTCCTCGTCGCTCACGGCCCGGACGATCACGTCCCTCAGGTGCTCCGAGTCGTCCCGGCACAGCCAGCCGTTTTCCCCGTCCCGGATGATCTCCGACGCGCTGGAGCCCTCCGCCAGGATCGAGGGAGTGCCCATGGCCGCGGCTTCACGCACCACCATGGGGGCGTTGTCGTACAGGGAGGGGAACAGGAACAGCGTGGCGGACGCGTACAGAGCGTCCAGGGTCTTCGTGTCGGTGATATGCCCCACCAGAAGGGCTTCGTTCTCCAGGCCCAGCTCCACGATCTTCCGGCGGATGGCGTCCCGGTCGGGTCCCTGCCCGGCCAGCAGCAGCCGGAAGTCGCCGCCCTGCTTTTTCATCAGCGCGCAGGCTTCCAGGATCCTCAGGATGTTCTTTTTCCAGTTCAGCTGGCCCACGAACAGGAACACGTTCTGCACTTCATTGAGTTCATAACGGGCCTGCACCATTTTGAGGGACTCCTCGTCCACCTCCCTGCGGGTGACGCCGTTGGGGATGACATGGATGGGGCCCTTGTAGCCGTAATCCTGGAGCACCCCGGCGGTCTGGCTGCCCACGGCCCACACGTCGTCGCAGCGCTCGTAGAAGTCCACCACCATCTTGGTGCCGATGGAGGCCAGGGACTCGGAATGGGTGATCTTCAGGAAATCGTCGTAGTACTTGGAGTGGAAGGTGCCCACCAGGGGGATGTTCCTTTTCCGGGCCAGGCGCAGGGCCTCCGTGCCGGCGGTGAAGGGGCTGTGGGTGTGCACGATGTCCAGCGGGATCATCTTCATGCGCTTGCGGTAGTGCTTGTCGCCCTTGGCCTCGCCGGTCTGGTATTCCCCGATGGCGGGCACCTTGTAGCTGATGAAGTCCACCAGCTCAAAGGGGTAGCCGCCCCGGTATCCGGTATCGTACATGGGCGCGATCACCGTCACCTCGTGCCCCTTCAGGCACAGGTTGTTGGCGTATTCGTATACGACACGGCCCACCCCGTCCACGATGGGCAGGAAGGTGTCGGTCACTTCTCCGATGCGAAGCATAGTTTCCTCCGTTCCTTAAGGCTCCCCGTTCTTCCTGACGATGCCGGCCGCGGCGTTCAGGTCCGCTTCCGTCAGGGTCATCAGAGCCTCCCGGGTGACGCTCTCTTCTTTGGCCAGCCGGTCCGCCTGCCGCGCGATGGCGGTCTCGAACAGGTTGCGGGCGCCCCGGGCGTTGCCGAAGCCCTCCACGTCCTTCATGCGCTCCTTCAGGATGCTCTCGAGCACCGGCCCGGCGCCCTCATCCAGGGTATAACCGCTCTTTTCACAGCGCATCAGGAAAATATCGATGAGCTCTTCCAGGGAATAATCCGGGAAATGGAGATACCGGTTGAACCGGCTCTCCAGGCCGGGGTTGGACTCGATGAATTCCTTCATCAGGTCGGTATACCCCGCCACGATCACGATCAGGTCGTCCCGGTGGTCCTCCATGGCCTTGAGCAGCGTGTCCACCGCCTCCTGGCCGTAATCCGTGCCGCCCCGGTTGGTCAGGGCGTAGGCCTCGTCGATGAACAGCACGCCGCCCAGGGCTTTTGTGATCACTTCCTGGGTCTTGATGGCGGTCTGGCCCACGAAGCCCGCCACCAGGCCGCTGCGGTCGGTCTCCGTCAGATGGCCCTTGCTCAAAAGGCCCAGGGCTTTGAAGATCCGGGCCATCAGGCGGGCGATCATGGTCTTGCCCGTCCCGGGGTTCCCGGTGAACACCATGTGCAGGCTCATGTCCACCACCGGCAGGCCCTGCTCCCGGCGCATCTTCATCACGTTGATCCAGTTGATCAGGCTGTCCACCTGCTCCTTGATCATGTCCAGGCCGATGTAGGAGTGGAGCTCCGCCTTCAGGTCCTCGATAGTCTCCTCGGGCTCTTTCTCCTCTTTGGGCGGCTCGCTCTTCTTCTCTTCGGCTTTTTTGTTTTCGGGCACGGCCTGCTCCGGCCTTGAAGGCGCGCCGCTCTCCACCTGGTTCTTCAGGCCCCAGAAATCGTCCGCCAGGGACTGGAACTGCTTTTTGAGCAGGTCCTGCATGATGTCGTTCTGCCGCTGGATGATCTCGTCTTTGCGGTCCATATCAGCCTCTTTGTTTTCTGTCGATGTTCGTTGTATCAGGTGAGGGAGGCCCCGTGCACCTGCCGGCCGTTGACGAAGACCGCGCGGGCCCGGCACTGGATGTCCCTCAAGGGATCACCGTCGAAGACCGCCACGTCGGCGTCCTTGCCCTTTTCCAGGGAGCCCACCCGGTCGGCCACGCCCGCCACCTTCGCGGGGTTGAGGGTGATGGCCTTCCAGGCGCCCTCCTCGCTCATGCCCTCCTTCATGGCCATGCCGGCGCACAGGGGGAGGTACTGCAGGGGGATGACCGGCGCGTCGGTGATGATGCACACGTCGAGGCCGGCCTTTTCCAGGATGCCGGCGGTGGCGAAGGTCTTTTCCCTCAGTTCCGCCTTGCTCTTGCCGCCCAGGGACGGGCCCACCAGCACGGGATAGTCATACCGGCTGAGCACGTCGGCAATGAGATGCCCCTCGGTGCAGTGGTCCAGGGTCAGTTTCACATTGAACTCCCGGGCCACCCGGATGGCGCTGAGGATATCGTCGGCCCGGTGGGCGTGGGCCTTTAAGGGGATCTCGCCGTTGACCACGGGCAGCAGGGCCTCGCACTTGATGTCATAGGGGCGCTTGCCCTCGCCCTTTTCCTCCCAGGCCTTCAGCTCGTCCCGGTAATTGAAGGCCTTCTGAAGGGCTTCCCTCAGGATGCCCACCACGGCCATCCGGGTCACGGGGGTCTGGCGGCTGTTCTGGCCGTAGCAGCCCTTGGGGTTCTCACCGAAGGCCACCTTCATGGCGGCGGGGGAGCGCATCACCATGTCATCCACGCAGTGCCCGTACAGTTTCACGGCCAGGAAAGTCCCGCCGATCACGTTGGCGGAGCCGGGGCCCGTCATGGCGGAGGTCACGCCGCCGGCAAGGGCCAGGGAGAGGGCCTCGTCCATGGGATTGAACCCGTCGATGCCGCGGAGCTGCGGGGTCAGGGGAGAGGAAGTCTCGTTGATGTCTACGCCCTCCCAGCGGATGGCCTCGCCGTGCAGGCCGATATGGGTGTGGGCGTCCATCAGGCCGGGGGTGACCAGCATGCCGGTCACGTCGGCCGCGGAGCACCCGGCGGGCGCCTCGATAGAAGGGGCGATATCGGCGATCTTCCCGTCGTCGCCGATGAGCAGGTCCCCGGTAAAGTCGGGACCGGTGATGGGTTTGATATGGCCTCCGCGCAAAAGCAGCATGGTGTTTCTCCTTTCACGGCCGGGGATATCGCGCCCGCCGGCCCGTCCCATTGTAAGTCACATCCGGGGGATAGTCAATCCTTCACCTGTTCCCCGAGATAATCCAGAAGGCGCTGCTGCTCCTCCTCCCAGGGGGCGTCCGGGTCGTACTCCACCGGCGCCATCACCGTGATGGTCCTTTCGTCCTGATCCACGTGCACGGGATAGAACTTCACTTTCAGTTTCGCCTTCCGCCAGGCCATTGGCGCGAGAAGCACGAAGCCGCGGCTCAGGCTTTCGCTGTGGCTCCTGTACCCGTCCGGATACTGGGCGAAGATCACCGGCTGATCCCCGTTTTTCAGGGCCTCCACGCTCTGCTTGAAAGTGGTGTACACCTTCGCGTCGTAATAGACGGGGATCCCCGGCGTGGAGTGGATCACCGGAGGCATGACAAGGGCCCCCAGCCGCGGGATCACCGCGTCATACAGGGGCGCCAGGGGGCTTTTCGGGTCCCACCAGTTGTCGTTGCGGATATAGGCGGGCAGCCTCTCCCGGTCGGCCACGCCGGCGTTGTACCAGGGACGCACGGTGCGCCACAGGGGAAAGTACACGCACATATCGATGGGCCCCCAGGCCCGGGCGTGATTGGGGCAGAACACCGCCGGCCCCCCGTCGTAGGGGACCTCCCACACCGTTTTGACCTTCGGGGTGAACAGTTTCACGCACTGCCGCAGCAGGCGGTAGCTTTTTTTGAGGGCCATGGCTCAGGGGTCCTCTCAGGTGCCCAGCTGGGTCTTCAGGTAGCCGTTGAGGATGTCCACGATGCGGGCGTTCTTTCCGCCCCGCATCACCACCACATCCGCCTCGTGCACATAGTTGCGGATGTATTTTTCGTACATGGGCTTCACCGTGTCCAGGTACTGCCTGGCGATGCTGTCGATGTCCCGGCCCCGGTCCTTGATGTCCCGCTTGATCCTTCTCAGCAGGCAGATGTCCGGGTCCACGGACACGTACAGCTTCAGGAACATCTTGTCCAGCAGCCGCCGGTCGTAGAAGGCGTGGATCCCCTCCAGGATCAGCACGTCCGCGGGCTCGATCACCTCATCCGTGTCGCACCGGGCGTGAAGGGAAAAGTCGTAGGCCTTTCGCTTGATGTTCTGGCCGGACAGGAGGCTGCTCACGTCCTCGTACAGCGCGGCGTGATCGAAGATCTCCGGCTCGTCGTAGTTGAGCTGGGACCGTTCCTCGAAGGTCATGTCGGGGTGGTTGGTATAGTAGCTGTCCTGCTGGAGCACCACCACGCTGGCGCCGATGTCCCGCGTGATCTCCCGGGCCAGGGTGCTTTTGCCGGAGCCGCTGGCTCCGCAGATACCGATAAAGATCATCCGTCCGTCCTCCCGATCGTTTTTTTGCTGTCAGTCCGCCATCTCGAGCAGGATGGGGCAGTGGTCGCTGCCCATCACCTGATCGTGGATCTCCGCTTTCACGATCCTGTCCGCTGCCCGGTCGCTGCACAGGAAATAGTCGATGCGCCATCCCACGTTCTTCTCCCGGGCATGGAACATGTAGCTCCACCAGGTGTAGGCGTCCGTCCTGTCGGGGTACAGGTGCCGGAACGTGTCCGTGAAGCCCGACGCGAGCAGCTCGTCCATGCAGGCGCGCTCCTCTTTGGTATACCCGGCGTTCCCCTCGTTGCTCTTCGGGTTTTTCAGGTCGATGGCCCGATGGGCCACGTTCATGTCCCCGCACACGATCACCGGGTTCTCCCGGTCGAGCTTCATCAGGTATTCCCGGAAGGCCGCCTCCCATTCCTGCCGGTACTCCAGGCGGGTCAGTTCCCTCTGGCTGTTGGGGGTATAGACCGTCACCAGGGTGAAGGCGGGATACTTGAGGGTGATCGCCCGCCCCTCGTGGTCGTGCTCCGGGATGCCCAGGCCCATCTTCACGTCCAGGGGCTCGTGTCTGGCCAGGATCAGGGTGCCGGAATAGCCCTTTTTCTCCGCGGAATTCATGTAGACCGTGTAGCCCTCGTGGGGGAACTCCGCCTGCCCGGGCTGCATCTTGGTCTCCTGCAGGCACATGAAATCCGGCTGCTGGGCGCTGAAATAGTCGGTGAAGCCCTTGGTGAGGCACGCCCTGAGCCCGTTGACGTTCCAGGATATGAATCTCATGCCTGTCCTCCTTATTACCCGTCGGTCCTCTTCGCTTGACTTATCCGTGCCGGCCATTTATAAGGCGGCCCTAAGACTCGATCGCCGCGTCAAAGGCCTCGATCAGGGCCGTGATGTCCTCCGGGCCCGTCCATCCCATATGGTGGGGGATAAAGGAGTGCTCGATCACTCTTCCGTCCTCCAGCGTCACGGTGGAAGAAACGTACCAGACGCTCTCCCAGCCCTTATCCATGCCGTCGACCTTCACAAGATACTTTCTGCCGCTGGATACGGTGATCTCCAGCGTGTTCTTGTCGCCCGGCTTGATCAGGCTGATGAGCGGCTCCCGGCCGAACACGGCGGTCCTCGTTTCCAGGCAGATATCGCCGCCGAACCAGTAGACCCCGTTCGTGGACGCGGTCTTTTCCGTCAGGATCATGCGCTCTTCCTTTTCGGTCCCGTCCGCGTTCTTCATTTTCAGCGCCGGGAAAGCGATCGTGAGCGGCTGATCCGGGAAATTGGTGTTGTAGTACCGGCAGCCGGCAAATTCCCCGTTGTTCCAGAACGGGTCAAAGGTCTCATACCGTAATTCCGCCTTCACCCGGTCCACCTCGGGGATGATCGCGTCCCTGAGGACGGCCAGCTTCTCATCCCGGCTCAGGTCGGGGTCCATCCGGCCCATCCAGAGCCAGATGGCCAGCTGCGAGGTCTCGGAGTATTCCGGGGTATCGATCAGGCCGTAGGCCCAGTTCCTGTCCGGATAGAGGAAGACCGTTTTTCCGTCCACCCCGTCCACCGGGACGCAGTCTTCCTCCTCGGGACGGGGCGAGTTCATCTGCCAGAGGGATCCGGCGTAGGAGGTGTAGGAATAATGGATCTCTTTTTCCGGATCGATATAATCGGCGCGGTCCAAAGTGAACTCTGTGAGGAACGTGTTGTCCGGCGCCGAAAAACAGATGAACTCCGGGACGATATCTCCGTAGAACAATGACGGTTCCTGATAAAGGAAACCGTTGGGGAAAGCGTCCCTGTTGGGATTCAGGCGGATCTCGGGATAGATCTCCCGATCCAGCCGTTCGCTGGTGAGGAAAGCCGTCAGAGGGGTCTCCTCGATCCAGATCCCTTCCTCCGCGCGGACGGCTCCCGCAGCGGCGGTGCATACGATCAGGAGCAGGATCAGCAGTTTTTTCATAATGGTCTCCATCTCCTTTGCTTTATCCATGCGGCGCCGCGGTGTTCCGCGGCCGCCGGACGGCTCCGGTCTTCCGTTTCCTGTCAAACACACAAAAGTGACAGAGAGGCCGCCCGCGAAACACGGCCGCCCCCGATGGCCCCGGCATCTACCGCCTGACGGCGAAGATCTCCCCGATGCCCGTCTCTTCCAGTCTTCTCATCACTTCAAAGTCCACCCTCTCCCCGGGCATCACCGGCGGCACGGCCGGCGGGCAGTGGGGCAGGGGCAGGGCGCAGATCCGGCCTTCGGCCTCTCCTGCCGGCACCTTTTCCCAGGGGGACAGGAGGGCTTCCCTTAAGCCCATCACTCTTTCGGGCCGGTGGGGCGTCCATGTTTTTTCCTTCGGTCTTCCGGGCGCTTTCCCCAGGGCGCGGCTCAGAGCGGAAAGATCTTCCGGGCGGTTGCAGGGGGTATACATCGCCACCAGCACGTTTTCATCGGCGAACTCGCACTCGACGTTTTCTTCCCTCGCCCGCGAAGCCATTTGAAGGCCGTCCATGTTTTCGGCGGCCCTGAGCACGATCCGCATCTCATCCGACGGCATCACGCCCCAGCCCAGTTCCCTCAGGCGGTCCTTTTCCCTTTGGACGCTCTCCGCCGCGGCTTTGAGGTCCGCCGCGAAGCCGTCCTCGAGGACTGCGTTCATATCGTCCAGCGACTTTAAGATCAGATACGACGGGCTGGAGGAGCCGAACAGGGCCATGGCGGCCCCGGCGCGGGACGTGATATCCTCCGGCAGGCCTTTTCTCAGATGCAGGTACGCCCCTCCCGTCAGTACGGGCAGGGTCTTGTGGGCGCTGTCGCAGCACATGTCGGCCCCCAGGTCCATGGGATGGCGGGACGGCTCGAGGAAGCGCAGGTACGCGCCGTGGGCGTTGTCGCACATGAGCAGCATGCCGTGCCGACGGCACACTTTGGAAAGGCCGGCAAGGTCCTGCTCGCGGCCCAGATAGTCGGGACTGGTCACGTACAGGGCGGCGGGAAGAGTTTTCCGGCTCTTCAGGTATCCTTCGAGCCTTTCCGGATCGATGAGCGCGCTGTAGGGGGAGGAGGCTTTCTCAGGGAACAGCCACTCCACATCGGCCCCGCACAGCGCCGCGCCGTGGACGAAGCTCTGATGGGCGTTCCTGGCGGCCAGGATGGTCCCGCTTTGGGCGGCCAGGAACACCATGGCCTTCACGCACTGGCTGGAGCCTTCGGCGGAGTAGAGCGTCGTGCCGGCGTTGAAGAGCCGCGCGGCGTTCTCCTCGCTCCTGAGGATGACCCCCGAGGCCTCGTACAGGGAATCGGCCCCGGTCACCTCGGTGATGTCCTCCGGGCACGCCCCCTTGTGGCCGGGCATGTGGAGCCTGGCCGGGCCCGATGCTATATACCGGCGGATGAAGTCACTCAGCGGCGTCGTCATCGTCCGCCTCCGCGGCCCGCATCATGATGGCGCACTCGATGCGCTTTTTGAACAGCTCGCAACCCGGCTCGTACACGCCCCGGATGCTGCCGGTGGCGTGCAGAGCGTTGGCGGCGCAGCCGCCCGCGCAGTACAGGCGGGCCCAGCAGTCGGCGCACTCTTCCCTCGCGTACACGTTGCAGGCGCGGAACTCCTCCCGAAGGCCGGTATTGGTCACGCCTTCATACACATTGCCCATCAGGTATTTTTCCTCGCCCACGAACTGGTGGCAGGGGTACAGGTCGCCCCAGGGGGTCACGGCCATGTATTCCGTGCCGCTGCCGCAGCCGCTCAGGCGCTTGTACAGGCAGGGGCCGGATTTCAGGTCCAGCATATAATGGTAGAAAGTGAAGGGCCGGCCCTCCCGGCGGCGCTCGAGCATCATGAGGGCCAGCTCCTCGTACTGCTGCTTGACGACCGCGATATCTTCCGGCGTCAGGGCCTCCGGGTCATCGGGGGCGCACACCACGGGCTCCATGCTCAACTGGGTGAAGCCCAGGTCCAGCATATGGCGGATGTCCTTCATAAAGTCCGGGTTCCGGTGGGTGAAGGTGCCCCGGATATAGTACTGCCTGTCGCCGCGCTCTTTGACCAGCTTCTGGAACAGGGGCACCACCCGGTCATAGCTGCCCCGGCCCTCGTAGTCCTTGCGGTAATAGTCGTGGATCTCCTTCCGCCCGTCCAGGCTCAGCACCACGTTGTCCATCTCCCGGTTGCAGAAATCGATCACTTCGTCGTCGATCAGCAGCCCGTTGGTGGTCAGGGTGAAGCGGAAGAGCTTGCCCGTATCCTTTTCCCGTTCCCGGGCGTAGGCGGTCAGGCGCTTGACCACGTCGAAATTCATCAGCGGCTCGCCGCCGAAAAAGTCCACTTCCAGGTGATGCCGTTTCCCGGAATGCGCGATGAGAAAGTCCAGCGCCTGTTTCCCGGTCTCGTAACTCATCAGGGCCCTTTTGCCGTGATACTTGCCCTGACTGGCGAAGCAGTAGGCGCAGTTGAGGTTGCAGGTGTGGGCCACATGCAGGCACAGGGCCTTGACCACGTCCCCGCTGCGCTCCTTGAGCACGCCCGCCAGAGGCTTCAAGTCCGTCCCGGCCCAGATCTTGCCCCGTTCCATCAGATCCCGGGCGGCCCGGAGGCAGTCTCTCACGGCCTGGGGCGTCACATCCGGATCACTGCCGAATTCCCGCAGGATGATGCGCTCGATCTGATCGTCCGTATGGTCTTTGATCAGGGCGATCACCCGGGAAGAGGCCCTGTCCGTCACGTGCACCGACCCGGATATGGGGTCGATCACGATGGAATATCCGTTGAGTTCGTAGAAATGCATGGTACCCTCCGGGCATAAAAAGAGGCGCCTTATTCAAGCGGCGCCTCTTTTTATACGGTCTGCTTATTTGCCGTTGTTTTCACACTTCTGGTTCGCCACGCCGCAGGAAGTCTTGCAGGCGGACTGGCAGGAGGTCTGGCATTCGCCGCAGCCGCCGTTCTGCGCCTTGTCGCACAGGTCACGGGTCTCTAAAGTCTTGATCTTCAGCATCGTTTTTCTCCCATTCCTGAGGCGATCGCCTCAATGTCTTTGACCTTCAGATATTAACATCATTCGGCGGGAAAGTCAAGCCTTGCTGCTCAGGTACTTGAGCGCCGCGGGGCAGGCGGCGCACCCGCCCTCGCCGGTCTCCCGAAGGGAGGCGGGCATCAGGTCGCCCACGTTTTTCATGGCGTCGATCATCTCGTCCGCGGGCAGGGGAGCGGGTATGCCGCTCAGGGCCAGGTCCGCCGCGGCGATGGCCCCGACGGCGCCGGATACGTTGCGGTACACGCAGGGCACCTCCACCAGCCCGCCCACCGGGTCGCACACCAGGCCCAGGATGTTCATCAGCGCGAAGCTCACCGCGTCCAGGCACTGCCCGACGGTACCGCCCATCAGGTGCACGGCCGCCGCGGCGGCCATGGCGGCGGCGGTGCCGCATTCGGCCTGGCAGCCGCCTTCCGCCCCGGAGATCGTCGCGCGCCGGGCGGTCACGTCGCCCACCACGGCCGCCGTAAGGAGCGCGTCCGTCATTTCGTCCGGTGAGAAGCCGTGCTCCTCCTCCAGGGCGAACATGACGCCGGGCAGGATGCCGCAGGCGCCGGCGGTGGGGGCGGCCACGATGCGCCCCATCGAGGCGTTGTATTCCGCCACGGCCAGGGCGGTCTCCCCGGCCCTCGCCTCAAGGGAGTCGGCGCACAGGCGGCCGGCCCGACGGGCAGCGCGCATTTTGTACGCACCGCCCCCGCTCAGCCCGCTCAGGGAGTGGACCGTGCTTTTCATGCCCTTGTCCCGGGCCTCGCGCATGATCTCAAGGCGCGCCCGCATCTCATCCCTCACCGTTTCCGGGTCGGTGAAGCTCTCCCGCGCCTGTATCCCCGCCGCCAGTTCAGGCAGGCTGACGCCCTCGGCGGCGCACTTTTCCGCCCATTCCTTCAAGCTCTCCATGCTCTACAGCCTCCCCAGCAGCACTACTTTGTGGATATGTGTCAGCTCCCTCAAACGGGCCAGGACTTCCTCCGGCGGTACCGCGTCCATCTCAAGCGCCATGATGGCGTCCCCGCCGGCGCTGCGCCGGTACACCCGCATGGATGCGATGTTCTGGCCCCGCTCGCTCAGGATGCCGCTCACCCCGGCGATGACGCCGGGCAGGTCCGTGTGCCGGATCACGATGGTGGGGCTCTCGCCCTGCAGATCCACCTCCATGCCGTTGATCGTGTTGACCAGGATGGCGCCGCCGCCCACGCTGGACGCCTGCACCCGCAGCTTTTCGCCGCCCACCCCCGTCAGGTCCATCAGAAGGGTGTTCGGGTGGGCGCCCTTCAGGGTGACGGGATAGAAACGGAAGGTGATCCCCTTCCCGGCGGCGATCTTCAGGCTCTGCCTCAGCAGGGGATCGTCCTCCCGCATCCCCTGGAGCCCGCCCGCCACGGCCCGGTCCGTCCCGTGGCCCACGTATGTCTTGGCGAAGGAGCCGTGCAGGCCGATGTCGGCCGACTTGACGTCCTGCCCCAACAGGGCCCGGGAAATATAGCCGATCCGGCAGGCCCCGGCCGTATGCGAGGAGGAAGGACCGATCATCACCGGCCCGATGATATTGAACAGGTTCATTTCAGCCTCCGTTCGATCCAAAGCTTTCGTGCCCCCATCCTATCACGAAACGGCCTTTTCTTCAATCCCCGGTGTCCGCGCGGGACCGAAATGTAAAAAAATACGGCGGGTGAACAGCCGCGCGGTCATTTTGGCTTGATTTTTTCGCCCTTCCTGGTTTATACTTTCCTCAAAGACCGTATTGGGGAGTGATGTTCGGGATGAAAAAAGCTGTGGCCCTGTCAGCCGCGGTGATCCTCATCATGATGTGCGTGTGTCCGGCCCTGGGGGAAAGCGGGACCTTCTGTCCCTCCTGCGGGCAGTATGTCCAGCCGGGGGCGAACTTCTGCTCCAACTGCGGCAGCGCCGTCAGTTCATCGGCCGGCTCCGTCAGGGCGGTGCTCACCGAGAAACGCATCTCCACCCGCACCGGTCCGGGCACCGGGTATGACGAGCCGGGCTCCTTCCTCTCCAAGGGGGACACGGTGACGGTCCTTTCCAAGGTCTGGGACGGGGCCAACGGGATCTACTGGGTCCAGGTGGAGTTCACCGCGGGAAGGCATCTTTACCGGGCCTACACCGGATCCTGGCGCTTTGACGGTCTTGATGTGGGCCGGGTCCGGGACGAGAGCGTCATCGGCACCTGTGTGACCCCCGGCTACAGCCAGACGGGGTATTACGGCCCCGGCTACCAGTACAGGGAGATCAAGGCTCCGATCCCGGCTGATACCAGCTGCTCGATCTGCGCCCTGGAGAACGATTTCCTGCAGCTGGAGTTCTATGACGGCGCTCAGGGCTGCATGCGCCGGGCCTGGGTGCTCGAACCCTTTGTGGACAATTATACCCTGTGGAACGATCAGGCGTATAATTATTGAACCAGTCGACAATATTTTGAGGAGGAAGGTGCAAAATGAAGAAACTCTTAGCGATCCTGATCTGCCTGAGCATGATGCTCACCGCTCTGCCCGTGTTCGGCGAGAGCGCCGCCCTGACCAATGAGGAAGCCTTCAAGCAGGGCCTGCAGGCCCTGATGAACAGCATCGACTTCAACAGGGACCAGTTCATCTATACCGCGACGAGCGGGGACGAGACCATCGTGACCGAGTCGATCAAGGCCAACGACGGTCTCATGGAGCTTTTCCTCGCGTTCCCCCAGCTGCCCGACGGTGTCACCGTGCAGTTCAACAACGAGGAGATCTACGCCGCCCTGAACGGCAGTGCCCTGCATCTGCGTTTTGAGGACGTGCCCGCGATCCTGCAGTCCCTGGCTGCCACCTTCGCCCAGTTCGCGCCCCAGGGCCTGGCCGAAGCCATGCAGAAGATCGATCCCGACCAGCTCAAAGAGATGGGCGGGATGCTCCTGCAGCGCCTGATGATGGGCATGAAGATGGAGCAGGTCGAGAACGGCATGGTGATCAGCTATGAAGCCACCGGCAAGGATCTGATCGCGGCCGCCGCGGGCTTCGTGGATGACGTGCTCGCCAACGAAGAGTATGCCGATACGGTCAACGCCCTGGTCACCGTTATCCTGGCCATGGCCCAGTCCAACAGCGCCGAGCAGCTGCCCACCGCGGAAGAGTTCATCGCGAACTGGCCCACCATCAAAGAGCATCTGCTTGCCTTCGAGACCGATTTCGCCCTGTCCGCCAAGCTGTTCATGGCCAATGACGGGTCCGCTTACAAGTTCGAAGCCAGCGCCGGCGCGAACGGCAGCATCCTTCTGACCGCGTGGGACATCACCGCCGGCGAAGGCAATGTCAATGTGGACGGCAAGCTCACCCAGCGCCAGCAGTTCACTCCCGAGTCCGATCCTCAGGACAGCGACATCAACATCCACTTCGACCTGAACACCGTGGGCAGCATGAAGAGCTACAACTTCTCCGTGGAGGTCCCCGACAGGAACACCACCTTCAAGCTGAACGGCACGGATATGGGCGGCGCCGGCAAGGCGTCCCTGAGCGTGATCTCCTATGATCAGGAAGCCCTCAGCGGCAGCCTGGTATACGCTCTGTCCAATGAGGGCCTGAGCGTCCAGGGCGAGCTGAAGAACCCCTACGAATCCTACGGCGCTTCCCTGGCCGTGGCTCAGGGCTGGTTCTCCCTCAAGCTCACCGGCAACGGCGAGACCGTCTTCGCGGCCGACATGTACCTGGATGAGAACGGCAATGTGACTTCCGCCAGCCTGGAGACCCCCGAACTGAAGGCCGAGTATGACGGTGAGAAGCTCGTCATCGTCGCGGGCGGCGTGACCGTGACCTGCACCGGCGAATACGAGAGCGCCAATGCCTACGTGATCACCATGAAGGCCGAGGGCGAGACCGTTCCCGCCGATCAGGACACCGCCTACATCCGCGTCGAGTACGAAGGCACCGAGGGCGACTGGGCCCTGACCGGCTATATGATCGATCCCGAGGGCAACGAGATGTTCCGGGTGACCTACGGCGTGGCGCCCACCGAGCCCATCGTGCCCATCGCCGAGACCTATGCCGGCAATGTGATGGAGATCAACGCTCCCTTCGTCACCCAGATGGTCACGATGCTCCTTTCCCAGTACACCACGATCGGGGAATGATCCATGGACTTTAAAGCGAACGCGCTTGAACATCTGAACGGGTATATCACCGGGGGCGTCTCCGCCTTCCATGTGATCGCCCATACGGCCCGCCTCCTTCGGGAGGCGGGATTCGTTCAGCTCTCCATGAGGGAGCCCTGGCGGCTCGAAAAAGGCGGGCGCTATTTCGTGTCCCCGTTCGATACCACCCTGTACGCCTTCACCCTGGGCGAAGACGATCCCCTGGGCGGGCGGCCCCTGCTCGCCGGCGCCCATGTGGATTTCCCCGCTCTGAAACTGAAGCCCGATCCGCTTCTTAAGCGCCAGGGCTATCTGCAGCTCAATACGGAAGTCTACGGCGGCCCCATCCTCAACACCTGGTTCGACCGGCCCCTGGGCCTGGCGGGCAAGGTGGCTTTCCGGGACGGCAGGGGCGGCGTGGACACGCGGTATGTCAACGTGGCCGAGCCCTGGCTGTACCTGCCCAACCTGGCGATCCACATGAACCGTGAGATCAACGATAACGGGAAGCCCATCGACCAGCAGACCGAGCTGCTGCCCCTGGCGGGCCTCATCCCGGAGGGGGACGGGGAGAACGCTTTCACCTCCGCTCTGGAGCGGGAAGCGGGCCTTGAGAAGGGCTCGGTCCTGGACTGGGACCTGTGCCTGTATGAGCCCCAGGCGCCCGTTCGGGTGGGCCTTGAGGGCGAATTCCTGTCTTCCCCGCGCCTGGACGACCTGACCAGCGTGAGCGCCCTGATCCACGGCCTGATCGGCGCGAAACGGCGCCCCGCCGGGCTCAGCATGGTGTGTCTGTTCGACAACGAGGAGATCGGTTCCAGGACCAAACAGGGCGCGGACGCTCAGATGCCCGCCCTGATCCTCAGGAAGATCTGGACCGCCTTCGGCTCCGCGGGGGAGGACGCCATGAGCGCCATGACCGGGGGCACGCTCCTGAGCGTGGACGTGGCTCACGCCTATCATCCCGATTATCCCCAGAAGCAGGACATCACCAATTTCCCCGTCATGGGGAAGGGCATCGTTTTCAAGAGCGCGGCGAATCAGTCCTACGCCTGGGACTGCGAGGCCATGGCCGGAGCCCTGGCCCTGTGTGAAAGGGCGGGGATCCCCTGCCAGCGCTTCGTCAAGCGCTCCGGTCAGAAGGGCGGAGGCACCATCGGGTCGATGATCTCCTCCCATCTGGGCATCCCCGTGATAGACATGGGCGTGGGGCTCCTGGCCATGCACTCATCCTGCGAGATGATGGGCACCGCGGATCAGGCGGCTCTTGAGGCCTTCGCCGAAGCGTATTACAGTGAAATGTGACATCTGGTCCCGCTCATTGAGGGGCGGCTCCCGGCGTGGGGCCGCCCTTTCCCTTTGAAAGCGGAAGATCCTTGAAGATCGGTGTTGACTTTCCCGCGGATTTTATGTACAATAGCCCTTAGCCGCTCGGGAGGGGCTCCTTAATGCGCTTCGCGCAGCCCCATGGCTGAAACAGGCCATCCTTACTCCTGGCAAGTCCCGGCGAGAAATTATTTTTAGGAGGTGCTGTCCATGTATGCTATCATCGCGACTGGCGGCAAACAGTACAAGGTATCCGAAGGCGATACCATCTACATCGAGAAGCTCGACGCGCCCGTGGATGACGTGGTGACTTTCCCCGTGCTGATGCTCTCCGGTGACCAGATCACCGTGGGGGATCCCATCGTGGAAGGTGCCTGCGTGACCGGCAAGGTCGTGCAGCACGGCCGCGGCCAGAAGATCCGCATCCTCAAGTACAAGAGCAAGAAGAACTACCGCCGCAAGGCGGGCCATCGTCAGGCCTTCACCAAGGTGGAGATCACCGGCGTCAACCCGTAACATGATCAGGGCCGTCTTTCAGTCGGACGGCAGCGGCCGGTACGTCGGCTACACGGTCCGGGGCCACGCGGGGTACGCCCCCGAGGGCGAGGACATCGTGTGCGCCGCCGCTTCAAGCCTGGCCATCAGCTGCTGCAACGCTCTTGAGACGGTGGCAGGAATCAAGCCGGAAGCCCATATGGCCGACGGGGATCTCACGGTCCGTATCCGTGACGACTCCCACGACGCTCAGGTCATCCTCAGGGTGCTCCGTCAGGGGCTTCTGGATCTTCAGGAGCAGTATCCCCGGTACATCACGGTCAACGAAAGCAAATAAGTGGAGGAATGGATCATGTTAAAGCTCAATCTTCAGCTCTTCGCTCATAAAAAAGGTATGGGCTCCACCCGCAACGGGCGCGACAGCGAAAGCAAGCGCCTGGGCCCGAAGCGCGCCGACGGCCAGCTGGTCAAGGCGGGCAACATCCTGATGCGTCAGCGCGGCACCAAGTTCCGCCCCGGCCTCAATGTGGGCATCGGCAAGGACGACACCCTGTTCGCGAAGGCTGACGGCATCATGCGCTATGAGCGCGTCGGCAAGACCGGCAAGCAGATCAGTGTCCATCCGGTGCAGTAACCGGCAAGGTCACTTGGCACACCCTCACTTAGGTGAGGGTGTTTCGTATATATAAGAATAACGACGAAAGTGGATCATGTATCGAACGATGGAACAGGGAGCATGGCTTGAGAACGCTTACCGCGCCTGTGAGATCTGTCCCCGCCGCTGCGGCGCGGACAGGACGGCCGGCCCGGGCTATTGCGGCATGGGAGATACGATGACGGCCGCCCGGGCGATGCTGCACCGCTGGGAGGAGCCCTGCATCGCCGGCACCGGCGGGGCGGGCGCGATCTTTTTCAGCGGCTGCAGCCTGCGGTGCGCCTACTGCCAGAACTTTGAGATCAGTCACGAGGGCAGGGGCTTTGAGATCACGGTGGACCGCCTGTGCGATATCATGAAGGCCCTGACGGACGCGGGGGCTTCCTGCATCGACCTGGTCACCGCCACCCATTTCACCCCCTCGGTGGTCCGGGCCCTTGAGCGGTGGCGTCCTCCGGTGCCGGTGGTCTGGAATTCCGGCGGCTATGAGCGGGCGGAGACCCTAAAGCATCTGGAGGGCCTCGTGCAGGTCTACCTGCCGGATCTGAAACACCATTCCCCGCGGCTGGCGAAACTGTGCGCGGACGCGGAGGACTATTTCGAGGCGGCGTCGTCCGCGCTCAAAGAGATGCGGCGGCAGGTGGGAAGCAACGTGTATTCCCCCGACGGGCTGCTCCAAAAAGGCCTGCTGGTGCGCCATCTGGTGCTGCCCGGATGCACGTCGGACAGTATCCGGCTGCTGCGGTTCATGGCGGAGGAGCTGCCCGGGGTGCCCGTGAGCCTGATGCGTCAGTACACGCCCCTGGCCCGGTGCCGCATCCCGGGGCTGGACAGGCGGGTGACCGACGCGGAGTACGAGCGGGTCACCGACGCGGCTCAGGCGCTCGGGATCACCGGCTATGTGCAGGAAAAGGAGAGCGCCGACAGTGTGTACACGCCGGAGTTCAACGGCGAGGGACTATTGGAGGATCGAGGATGCTGATCGATTTTTTCAGGGAGATCCTGGAGATCCGGCGGGACTTCCGCCAGGAAAAGAACAAAAACGAGGTCATGAAGGGCACGGTCCTGTTCAAGCGGTTCCTGCCCTATTACCGGAAATACCTGGGCGAGGTCATCTTCGACATGGTCTGCGCCGTTATGACCACCGCCGCCACACTGGCCCTGCCCCTTCTGGTGCGGGAGATCACCAATCGGGCGGTGGCGGACGCGTCGGGCATCGAGGTGACCTGGATCCTCAGCCTGGGCCTCATCTACCTCTTCCTGCGCCTGGTGGACAGCGCCGCCAACTATCTCATGCAGGCCAAGGGCCACATCATGGGCGCGAAACTGGAAAAGGATATGCGGTCCGATCTGTTCGCCCATCTGCAGCAGCTGAGCTTCTCGTACTATAACAGCACCAAGGTGGGCCAGATCATGTCCCGCATCACGTCGGACCTGTTCGACGTGACGGAGTTCAGCCATCATTTCCCGGAAGAGGTGCTGATCGCCGCGGTGCAGATCACCGTGTCCTTCGTGGTGCTGATCCGGATCAATGTGCCCCTCACCCTGGGCCTGTTCGCGCTGGTGCCCCTGATGGTGTTCTTCGCCAGGAATTACTCCGGCAAGATGCGCGCGGCCTTCAGCCAGGGCCGGCACCAGGTGGGCGAGATCAACGCCCAGGTGGAAGACAGCCTCCTGGGGGTGCGGGTGGTCCGGTCCTTCGCCAATGAGCCCCTGGAGATCGAGAAATTCGAGAAGGGCAACGAGAAGTTCCTGCGGTTCAAAAAGCTGCAGTACCACTTCATGGGCGCTTTCGGCACGGTCATCCGGGCGTTCGAGGGGCTTATGTACATCGTGGTGGTGGTGGCCGGCGCCCTTCTTCTCAGGGACGGGGCCATCGCCGCGGGGGATTACACGGCCTATCTGCTCTATGTGACCACCCTGCTCACTTCCATCCGCCGCATCGTGGAGTTCACCGAGCAGTTCCAGCGGGGCATGACGGGCATCGAGCGCTTCTTTCAGATCATGGACGCGCCGGTGGAGATCGCGGACCTGCCGGACGCCCGGCCCCTGCCCGAGCATCTGCGCGGCGAGGTGGATTTTGAAAAGGTCAGCTTCCATTATTCGGACGACGAGGACCACGAGGTGCTCACGGATCTGGACATGCACGTTTCAGCCGGGCAGAACGTGGCGGTGGTGGGCCCCAGCGGCAGCGGCAAGACCACTCTGTGCAACCTGCTGCCCCGTTTCTATGACGTGACGGGCGGGCGCATCCTCATCGACGGTCAGGATATCCGCCACACCACCCTCAAGTCCCTGCGCGCCGCCATCGGCATGGTGCAGCAGGACGTGTACCTGTTCTCCGGCACGGTGTATGACAACATCCTCTACGGCCGGCCCGGCGCCGCCCGGGAGGAGTTCATCGCCGCGGCCAGGAGCGCCGGCGCCCATGATTTCATCATGAAGCTGCCCAACGGTTACGACACCTATATTGGCGAGCGGGGCGTGAAGCTCTCCGGCGGCCAGAAGCAGCGCCTGTCCATCGCGCGTTTGTTCCTCAAGGATCCGCCCATCCTGATCCTGGATGAGGCCACCAGCTCCCTGGACAACGAGAGCGAGATGCTGGTGCAGCGGTCCCTGGAGTCCCTGGCCAAAGGCCGCACCACCTTCACCATCGCCCACCGGCTGACCACCATCCGCAACGCGGACATGATCTGGGTGCTGACGGAAAAGGGCATCGAGGAGACCGGCACCCACGCGGAACTGATGAAGCGGGGCGGCGTGTATCACGATCTGTACCACCTGTACACGGACAGCGACGGTCAGTTTTGACATCCGCTGCCGGTATTTGGTATAATATCATTTGCGGCACTTACGCGGGTACCCGCAGGGGCCCGACGAGCCGCGAACGCCATATCACAGCGTCAGGTATCCTGACAGGAGCTTGAACGGAGGGAAGAAAAATGAAAAGCAGTTCCACGGTTTTTTCCGCGAAGCGCGGGAATGTCTACAGGCTGGTGCTTTACGGGGTCCTCACGGCGGTCCTCATCGTGCTGGGGATGATCAATATCCCTCAGCCGGCGGGGCTGTCCATCACCTTCAATATGATCCCGGTGGCGGTGGCGGTCCTGGCGACGGGCGTCGAGGGCGGCGCCGTGATCGGCGGGGCCTTCGGGCTGATCAGCTTCCTGCAGTGCTTCGGCATCGCGGGCTACAGCCCCATGGGTGAGGTGCTGGTCAATATCAGCCCCTTCCTCACCTTCGTGCAGCGCTTCGTGACCCGTCTTATGATGGGCGTGATCACGGCGCTGATCTACCGGGCGGTGCGCGGCCGAACCAAGGCGGGCGTCAGCTATTCCGTCGCGGGGTTCTGCGCGGCGTTCCTCAACACGCTTTTGTTCATGGTGACTCTCGTGCTGTTCTTTCAGCACACGGAATACATGGCGGGCAAGATGGCCGGCCGGGGCTTCCTGGCCTATATCATCGCGGCGACGGGCATCAACGCCGTGGTGGAGATGCTCGTGTCCACGGCCCTGACGGGGACTATCGGCGCCGCGCTGAAAAAGGCGGGCTTCATCGCCTGAACCGGAAAGGTGAGTAAAACATGCTGCTGACACTGGACGTAGGCAACACCAATATCAAGATCGGCCTGTTCGAGGGAGAGGAGCTGCGCCATTACTGGCGTTTGTCCACCACCCGGAAGTACACCAGCGACGAGATGGGCGTCATGATGACCCAGCTGTTCGCCCAGGCGGGGCTCTCGCCCCGGTGCGTGGACGGCATCGCCCTGTCCTCCGTGGTCCCCACGATGAATTTCACCGTGGAGCACATGCTGAGCGACACCTTCGGCATCATGCCCATGACCGTGGGCCCGGGGGTGAAGACGGGGATGGACATCCGCTATGACAACCCCCACGAGCTGGGCAGCGACCGTATCTGCAACGCCGTGGCGGCCTACCAGCTCTACGGCGGGCCCTGCGTCTGCATCGATTTCGGCACCGCCACCACCTTCGGGGCGGTGGATAAGGACGGGGCATTCCTGGGCGGCTGCATCACCCCGGGCATCAAGCTCACCAGCGAGGCCCTGGTGACCGGCACCGCGAAGCTGCCCCACTTCGAGCTGGTCCTGCCGGAAAAGGTGATCGGCCGCACCACCGTCACCAATCTGCAGTCCGGCGTGATCAACGGCTATGTGGGCCAGGTGATCTACCTGATCGACAGGATCAGGCAGGAGATGGGCTGCCCGGACGCCAAAGTGGTGGCGACGGGTGGCATGGCCCGCCTGATCGCGAGCCAGACGGCCCGGATCGATCATATCGACGGGCGCCTGACGCTCAAGGGCCTGCGTCTTATCTGGGAAAAAAATCAGATCGGAAGGATAAACAAATGATGAAGACAGTCAAGGTCGGTTTTCTGGGCTGCGGCAATATCGGTTCCGGGGTATGGCAGCTCCTGAGGCAGTCCGGGCAGCAGATGAACAAGACCGAATCCATTCGTTTCGACGTGGTGAAGGTGCTGGTGAGGGACCTGGAAAAGCAGCGCCCCGAAGGCATGGATCCGTCCCTGTTCACCCTGGATCCCGCCGAGGTGGTGGAGAACGATCAGATCGACCTGGTGGTGGAATTCATGGGCGGGGAGGACCCGGCGGCCGCGTACATGATCCGCGCGCTGAGCGCGGGCAAGAACGTGGTCACCGCCAACAAGATGGCCCTTTCCCTGCACTGGGAGGAGCTGATCGCCGCGGCGCGGGACCACAGCGCGGGGCTCTATTATGAGGCCTCGGTGTGCGGCGCCATCCCCATCATCAGCGTGATCAATGACTCTCTGCAGAGCAACCGCATCGAGAAGCTGATGGGCATCGTCAACGGCACCACCAACTACATCCTGTCGGAGATGAGCGACAAGGGCACCGGCTATTCCGAGGCGCTTTCCGCCGCGCAGGCCCTGGGCTTCGCGGAGCCCGACCCCACCAGTGATGTGGAGGGCTACGACGCCGCCTACAAGCTGTCCATCCTCTCCTCCCTGGCGTTCCACTGCCCGGTGCCCTTTGAAAGGGTCTACCGGGAGGGCATCACCGGTGTGACCTCCATGGATATCTCCTTCGGTAAGGAATTCGGGTATGAGATCAAGCTCCTGGCTATCGCCAAGATGGATGACAAAGGCCGTGTGGAGGCCCGGGTACATCCCACCTTCATCCCCCGGCATCATCCCCTGGCCAGCGTCAAGGGCTCTTTCAACTCCGTTTTCCTAAAGGGCAGCGCCTGTGACGACATGATGCTCTACGGGCGCGGCGCCGGCAGCCTGCCCACCGCCAGCGCGGTGGTCAGCGACATGCTCTACGCCTGCCGGGCGGATCTGCCCCGGTATCCGGTGTACCTGACGGAGCGCGATCTGGACAGGCTCATGACCGACTGGGAAGCCGCCTACTATGTCCGCCTTTCCGCGTCCGACAGGGCCGGTGTCCTGGCGCATATCGCGTCCAGGCTGGGCGATAAGGGCGTCAGCATCCGCCTGATGACCCAGCGGAGCGAGGGCGGCACGAACGGGCGTGTGCCCATCGTGCTGATCACCCACCACGCCTGGGAGAGCGACGTGAAGGCGGCCCTTGACAGCATCGATCCGGAGGCGGCCCGGGTGGAGAGCATCATCCGCGTGGAGGACTGATCCTTCATACGGCTCTTGGGGAGGGATCGAACGTGAAGGAAAAACGCCCCGTCAGTCTCGGGACCTGGGCGGCGCTGGCGCTTACGGTGCTGGTGATCGGCGGCCTTGTATGGTTTTTCGTCAGGGTCGTCTGACATTAATTCATACTTTCTTTACATCATGCGGCTGTATGCCGCCCCGGAAACGTGTTATAATGGGCGTGAACTTGAAAAGGAAAGAGGTCCTGGCCCTATGATACCGCATCGACTGGTGGAACAACTTGAGCCGATCCTCACCCGGATCAACACGGCGGTCAGCCTTCTGGACATCCAGGGGAACAGCCTGATCCCGGACGCGGATATCCGTTTCACCCTGCCCGGCACTCTGGAGCCGGGGCAGATCATGCGCTGGGAAGGCCGCTGCTTCTGCGCCTGCACCAAGGTGCCGGAGCTGGTGCTGATGACCCCGCTGCCCGACAGCCCCCACGTGCGCGACGCGCTGACGCTGTGCGACGAGATCGTCACCGCCCATCTCAACAAGGGCTGGGATACGGATGACCTGAGCAGCGCCTACCAGAGGATCCTGGAGAGCGAGATGGCTCCCGATGAAGTGGAAGCCATCGCCGAGGAGCATCATATCCCCCAGAGCATGACCCGCCGCGTGCTGATGCTCAACATGCCCAGGCTCCGCCGCGGCACCTGCTTTGACCTGCTGGAGCCCATCCTCTCCATGGCCGGCAACGATTATCTGGTGCCCATGGGCAAGCATTCCGCGGCCCTCATCAAGGACGCCCGGGAGATGACCGACGTGGAGGAGGTCCGGGAATACGCCAGCGCCCTGCAGGAAACGGTGCTGGGCGAAACGGGGCAGACCATGAACGTGGGCATCGGCGAGACGTGGGACGATCCCCGCGGGCTGTACTTCAGCTGCCGCCAGGCCCGCCGCGCCATCGATATCGGGTGCCTGTTCCATGCGGGCGAGGGCGTTTTCGTGTATTCCGCCATGCTGTTCGAGCGCTTCCTGGCGGATCTGGAGCCCGAAAAGGCGGAGCATTACTATTCCCTTTTGTTCAATCCTTCCACGGCCCGGCTCTTCAGCGAGGAGATGCTGGAGACCATCGACATGTTTTTCCGGAAGGACCTGAACCTGTCCGATACCTCCCGCCAGCTGTACATCCACCGCAACACCCTGGTGTACCGTCTGGACAAGGTGCAGCGCCAGGTGGGCCTGGACCTGCGCAAGTTCGAGGATGCGGTCACTTTCAAGCTGCTCTATGAGATGCGCCGCTGCTGCGAGCAGCGGGCCAGGAAACAGAGCATCTGATCATGATGAGGAGGCTGACACGATGAAAAAAACCACCCTGATCCTCACGGTCGTCCTGGTGCTGACGCTGAGCTTCGCCGCCACCGGCGGGGCCAGCTCCCTGTTCGACCTGTTCAACCAGAAGGACGAGGATACCGTCACCATCTCCCGGAAAGAGTATGACAACCTGAAGAAATACGAAAAGCTGGAGGAGATATACCAGTATATCACCCAGATGTATTATCAGGAGCCGGATAAGGACAAAATGATGGAATTCGCCATCCAGGGCATGCTCTCCAGCCTGGACGATCCCTACACTTTCTATTACAATCCGGACGACTGGGCCGCCATGAAAGAGGATGACGAGGGCAC
>CADCQZ010000182.1 GCA_902803675.1 uncultured Eubacteriales bacterium | reverse complement strand
GTTACAGAGCCCATTGTAACACAAAAACCGCTCCCGTCACTGTTAAAATTTAGGAAACGGGAGCGTTTTTCGCTTCATTATTATATAGGGACGCTTTCACGCGCTCTTTCAGCGGATGACGTACCGGTCGAATCCGTCCCCGGCGAGCCTTTCATACGCCTCCCACACCGTCTCCGGGACGGCCACGGGGGCCTGCCAGCCTTTTTCGGCGTAGACCCTCAGGCGCTGCAGGTCGCCCGTCATCAATTCGATCTCCCGGTCGAGATCCTCCCCGTTCGGGCAGTACTCACGAAAGGGGATCGGGGGCACCCGGCAGGTCCATTCCACTTCCGGCCACTGCGCCCCGGCCGCGGCTCCGGCCCGGGCGGCCATGTAGGGCTTGCACACGATGACGCCCGTCCGGGGGAAAATGCCCATGCCGCTGAGCAGTTTTCGGCTCAGGGAGAAGTTCTCCCCGGTGTTCGTCGCGTGCCTTTCCACGATGACGGCATCCTTCGGCACGCCCAGGGATATACAGCGCCCGGCGAACACGTCCCCCTCGGGCGTGGACCACAGCCCGTCGGTGATCTTCCCAAGGCCGCCCGTGCACACGATCAGCGGCGCCGTGCCCTCAAGATACAGTTTCGCCGCGTGCTCGGGCACCCTCAGGTCGTGGCTCCCGGCGGCCAGGATGATGTCCGCCCTCACCGGCGTCTGATCCGTTTCGGCCATGAAATCATAGATCGTTTCGGCGTCCCTCAGGATATCCTCCCTGTTCCTCATCGCTTTGTCTCCTTCCGTGACGAAAAACCCTGGACGGGTCCATTATACACGATCCGGCCTCCGGAACAAAGCGGACTTTTTTGACAAACGCGCTCCGACGCAGTTAAATGTTGACATCCATTTTCCGCTCATGTATAATTCAGGCAGCTAAATCCCGCTGCGAACGGGACCACAAACATATTTTTTTACAGGAGGTACCACCATGAAGAAACTTCTATCCGTGTTTCTCGCTCTCGCCATGCTGCTGAGCGCCTTCACCGCCCTGGCGGAGGATCTGAACAGCTACACGCTGGATGAGATCATCGCCAAGGCCAAGGAAGAGGGCCATGTGGAATCCGTCGGCATGCCGGACAGCTGGGCCAACTGGGGCGACAGCTGGAAGGGCCTCACCGAGGAATACGGCATCGAGCACACCGACGACGACATGTCCAGCGCCGAAGAGCTGAACATGTTCAAGAACGACTCCACCCGTGACATCGGCGACATCGGCCTGGCCTTCACCAAGGTGGCCCTGGACGAGGACCTGGTGCAGAGCTACAAGACCAGCTACTGGGACAGCGTGCCGGATTGGGCCAAGGACGCGGAAGGCAAGTGGATGATCGCCTACACCGGCTGCACCAGCTTCATCTTCAACAACGACCTGTGCCAGGAAGAGATGCCCACCAGCTGGGAAGATGTCCGTAAGGGCAGCTACAAGCTGACCATCGGCGACGTGGTCGGCGGCGCCACCGGCCAGGGCGTGGTCGTGGCCACGGCCTATGCCTTCGGCGGCGATCTGGACAACCTGCAGCCCGCTTACGATTTCTGGACCGAGATGGCCAAGGCCGGCCGGATCGACTCCGGCGACATCCTCCTGGCCCGTATCCAGGCCGGTGAAGTGGAGTGCGGCGTGTCCTGGAGCTACAACGTGCTCACCTATCGCGACAGCACCCCCAACTACAACATCACCTGCGGCATCCCCACCGACGGCGCCATCCTGGTGGGCTATGCCAGCGTCATCAGCAAGAACTCCGACACCCCCTTCGCCGCGGCTCTGGCCCGTGAGTACATCTTCTCCGACGCCGGCCAGATCAACCTGGCCAAGTCCGGCGCTGTGCCCACCCGCACCGACGTGACGATCCCCCAGGAGATCATCGACGCGACCTTCGATCCCGCCACCTACGCCAATGCTGTGGGCATCTCCGACGCGGAGCACTATGCCGCCACCTGCGCCGAGATCTCCGAATGGTGGGCCGAGAACATCATCCCGCTGCTGTGATCCCGGATATCTGATTCCCTGCGGGGGCGTACGCTTGAAGTGCGCCCCCCGCTTTTTAAGATGGGGTGAGCCTGTATGGAGCACAAGAAACACGGCCTGACCAGCCGAAATTCCCGGTATGTTTATCTCCTGGCCCTGCTTCCTTTCCTGCTGCTGGTGTTCCTGTACGAGCTGCTTCCGCTGATCATGCTGATCGTGGACAGCTTCGGCCTGGACAAGGACGCCAGTGTCCGGTTCTCGCTGGAAAATTATCAAAAGATCTTTACCACCCTCAGCTATCAGAGGGCCATCGAGAACAGCCTCAAGATCACCACGATATCCACAGTCATCGGCATCGTGATCGCGTTCCTCGGTGCCAGGGCTGCTTATAATTCCCGGGGCCGGTTCCGCAACGTGTTCCTGACCGTGCTGAACATGACCTCCAATTTCGCCGGCGTCCCGCTGGCCTTCGCTTACATTATCGTGCTGGGCAGCGCCGGCGTGGTCAAGCAGATCGCCAACGTGTACGGCATCGGCTTTATCCAGGATTTCGACCTGTATACGTCAAACGGCCTGACGCTGATGTACGTCTATTTCCAGATCCCTCTGTCCACTCTGCTCCTGATCCCGGCGTTCAACGGTATCCGCAAGGAGTGGAACGAGGCCAATATGCTCCTGGGCGGCACCAGCGCGCATTTCTGGGGGCACGTGGGCATCCCCGTGCTGCTGCCCAGCCTTTTTTCCACCCTCAGCGTGCTGTTCGCCAACGCCCTGTGCGCCTACGCCACGGCCTATGCCCTGCTGATGAACAATTTCTCCCTGCTGCCCATCAATATCTCCGCCTCCTTCGTGGGCGATATCAAGACCAAGCCAAAGCTTGTCGCGGCGCTTTCCGTGGTCATGATGCTCATCCTCTGCATCGTGATTCTTATCAATAACTTCATCACGAAAAAAACGACCAAGTGGGAAGGCAGGTGACCGCAGG
>CADCQZ010000181.1 GCA_902803675.1 uncultured Eubacteriales bacterium | reverse complement strand
GCCGGCGGTCGACAGGGGAGCGGGACATCCATATTATTCCTTTTTGCCGGCCGCAAGTCAAGCCCGGCGGGAAAGACCGGCCCGGGAGAGGAGATATGACCCGCCCGGGAGAAAAGTGAAAAGCCCTTTGATTTTCCGGCGGCGGATAGTATAATGATAGTATGGAAACTATGGGGCTTTGACCGATCTGAAACGGGAGGCGGAGACATGAAAAACAACGTGAAGGACGTACAGGACCTTTCAGTCGCCTATATCGGCGGCGGTTCCCGGGGCTGGGCCTGGGGGTTCATGAAGGATCTGGCCATGGACGGGGAGATCTGCGGCACGCTGCGGCTGTATGATATCGACCGGGAGGCGGCGGAGCGCAACCGGATCATCGGGGAAAAGATCAGCGCCCATCCCGACGCGAAGTCCCGCTGGAAATATGAGGTGAGTGCCACCCTGGAGGAGGCCCTCACGGGGGCGGACTTCGTGGTGATCTCCATCCTGCCGGCTACCTTTGACGAGATGGAGTCCGACGTGCATCTGCCCGAGCGCCTGGGGGTGTACCAGCCCGTGGGCGACACGGTGGGGGCCGGCGGCTTCATGCGCGCGATGCGCACCATCCCCATGTACGTCACCATCGGCGAGGCCATCCGGGACTACGCGCCGGACGCCTGGGTGATCAACTACACCAATCCCATGAGCCTGTGCGTGCGCACGCTCTATCACGTGTTCCCCGGCATCAAGGCCTTCGGCTGCTGCCATGAGGTGTTCGGCACCCAGCGGCTGCTGTGCGCGATGCTGAAGTCGGAGCAGGGCATCGAGGGCGTCAAACGGCAGGACCTGTACACCACCGTGACGGGCATCAACCACTTCACCTGGCTGACGAAGGTGTCATACAAGGGGATGGACCTGATGCCCCTGTACGCGGACTTCGCGGAGAAATATCATGAGACCGGTTATGACGAGGGCCGGGACGACAACTGGATGAACTCCCATTTCGGCTGCGCCCACCGGGTGAAGTTCGACCTGTTCCTGAAATACGGCGCCATCGCCGCGGCGGGGGACCGGCACCTGGCGGAGTTCACCGCGCCCTGGTATACCTTCGATCCCGAGACGGTGAAAAAGTGGAAGTTCAGCCTCACCCCGGTGTCCTGGCGCAAAAAGGACTTAAAGGACAGGCTGCGCCGGTCGGACGACCTGATCAGCGGCCGGGAAGAGGTGACATTGAAGGGCTCCGGCGAGGAAGGGCATCTGCTGCTCAAGGCGCTTCTGGGCCTGGGGGATCTTGTATCCAACGTGAACGTGCCCAACCGGGGCCAGATCCCCAACCTGCCCCTGGGCGCCGTGGTGGAGACCAATGCCCTGTTCGGCCTGGACCGGATCGAGCCGGTGCACGCCGGGCCCCTTCCTAAAAACATCCTGCCCCTGGTGGCGCGCCACGTGTACGACCAGGAGAACACCCTCATCACGGCGCTCACCTGCGACCGGAAGCTGGGCCTGACCACCTTCCTCAACGACCCGCAGATGGCTTTCGTGAAACCGGAGGACGGCAAAAAGCTGTTCGATGACATGCTGGAGAACCAGCGGGCCTGGCTGCCGGAGGAATGGTTCAGATAAGGCGGGCCGGAAACAAAACCCCACGAGGGGTCGAACCAAAGACTGAAGATCAAAGAGGCGGTGAATGAGAGGTAACGGCATTCACCGCCGTTTTATTTCGCGGACAGGATCAAGCGGCGCCGGGCGATCCTGTTTATAACTTAAAATTGACTTATAACATAAAAAGAGTTAAAATACATAACAGAGTTATGAAAGGAGGCGCGGCGGTGGAGTATCTTGAACGTGTATTGGGGATCCATGCCGTTCCCCGGCCCGGCCCGGCAGCCCCGATCCCGAACTATATCTGTGCCCGGTATCGGATACAGCCGTTCTCTTTGGACGGCACAGCGGCTGTGTTCGTTTATCCGACGGATGAACTTGCCCCGATCGATGCGGTGAAGAAGCATCTCTCAAGGATCGAACGGGCGGAAAAAGCCCCTGCCGTTCTGGTCCCTGACAGGCTGACTTACCGGCAGAAAGAATACCTGCTTCGCGACCATATACCTTTTATCGTGGATGGGAAACAGATCTACCTGCCGTTCATGGCCGTGTACCTTCAGGAGCGGGGCGACGGTGAGAAGCCGGAGATCACAAAGCTGCTTCCGTCGGCGCAGATCCTATTCCTGTACTTCATCTATAACGGCTGCGGAGAACTGCTGACCGGCGAAGCGGCGAAAAAACTTGGATTTACGGCCATGTCTGTCTCAAGGGCGTCCAGACAGCTTGAGGAAATGGGCCTTATCAAAACACAAAAAAGAGGTGTTCAAAAGGTCATCATTTCCGAAAAAGGGCCGGAAGAGTTATTCCAGTCCGCGAAACACAGGTTGTTGGATCCGGTAAAGAGGACACTGTTTGTGCCCAGAGCGTTGATCACGGAAGAGCTGCCGCTGAGCGGCTATTCGGCTTTGTCGGAGTATTCCATGATCAATCCGCCCACGGTGGAATGCCGCGCGGCCGGGAGCGCGGCCGCGTGGGAAAAGGCCTCTTCTTCCCGTTTGCAAAGCACGCCGGATCAGTGTAAAGTCCAGCTCTGGCGCTATGATCCCGGAAAGCTGGCTGCCGGCGGACGCGTGGACAGGCTGTCCCTCGCGCTTTCACTGAGGGATGATAAAGATGAGCGCGCGGAGGAAGCGGTGGAAGAAATGCTGGCGGGATTGTGGAGGGAGATCCATGGTAAGAGGACTTGACAGCTTCAGGGAGTGGTTTCATGGATATGAGGACCGGTATGTCATCATCGGTGGGACTGCCTGTGATCTTTTGATGAATGACGCGGGGCTGGAGTTCCGGGCCACAAAAGATATCGACCTTGTGCTGATCATAGAAGCCGCAGACGCGGCTTTCTGCAGGAGGTTTTGGGATTATGTGATCGATGCCGGGTATGAGCATCGGAACAAAAGCACGGGCGGACCGGAGTTTTATCGGTTTACCGATCCAAAGTCAAAAGCCCATCCCGCGATGATCGAATTGTTCGCGCGAAAGCCCAACAGGATCGAACTGCCGGCTGACGCGGTACTCACCCCCCTGCCGATCGACGAAGAGATCTCCAGCTTGTCGGCAATACTTCTGAACGATGAGTATTATGGATTCCTGAGACATGGCACGGTCCGGGTCTCGGGGGTCACGATCCTTGATGAACTCCATCTGATCCCATTCAAGGCGAAAGCGTGGATGGATCTGACTGACAGGAAGGCGTCCGGAGAACAGGTGGACAGCAGGAATATCCGGAAACATAAGAATGATGTGTTCCGGCTGACGGAGCTGCTTGAAGGGGACCGGGAAAGACCCGCTTTTTTGCCACAGTCAGTGCGGGATGATATGAAGACATTTCTTGAGCGGGCCGCGGCGGAGGAGATCGACTTAAAGCAGCTTGGCATCCGCGGAAAAACGAGACATGAGATCCTGGATCAGCTCAGGGCCATCTACGGATGATAAGTTTAAAGGAAACGTCTCCTGCCCCGGCCTGGCTGCCGGAGGAATGGTTCAGATAAGCTCCGTGACGGCAAAAAAAGAGTGACCGCGCGCGTCGGCGCCGCGGCCACTCTTTTTTATCTCGTATGTTATTGGGGCCTGATCTCGCCGGCTTTCGTCAGCGCCCACTTGGTGATGACGGGGCCGGTCAGTTCATAGATGAGCGTACCGGCGAGCACCACCGCGTTGATGACCGCGCCG
>CADCQZ010000180.1 GCA_902803675.1 uncultured Eubacteriales bacterium | reverse complement strand
CAACCTGATCACGGTGACCACGCATACCGACCAGGAAGAAGTTGCCCAGATGATGAGTAAATACAACCTGCTGGCAATCCCAGTCGTGGACGGGGACAACCGGATGGTGGGGATTGTCACTTTCGATGATGCTATGGACGTTATGGAGGACGAGGTTACCGAGGACATGGAGATCATGGCCGGTATGACGCCGAGCGACAAGACCTATCTCCGTTCCTCGCCCCTGGACCTGTTCAAGCACCGGATTCCCTGGCTGTCCCTGCTGATGATTTCCGCCACGTTTACCGGACTGATCATTTCCCGGTTTGAGGAGAAACTCGCCGCTATGGTCTGCCTGACCGCCTTCATCCCGATGCTGATGGATACCGGCGGCAATTCGGGCTCCCAGAGCTCGGTTACGGTGATCCGTGCGCTTTCGCTGGGCGAATTGGAGTTCGGGGACCTGGCGAAGGTGATCTGGAAGGAAATCCGGACCGCCCTGATCTGCGGCGTGACGCTGGCGGTGCTTTGCTTTGGCAAGGTGATGCTGGTGGATCATCTGCTGCTGGGAACGGAAGGCGTTACCCCACAGGTGGCGCTGGTGATTTCCCTGACGCTGCCGGTGACGGTTCTGTGCGCCAAGATTGTGGGCTGCACCCTGCCGATGCTGGCCAAGAAGCTCGGGTTTGATCCTGCGGTGATGGCCAGCCCGTTTATCACGACGATTGTGGACGCCCTGAGCCTGCTGGTGTATTTCGGAATCGCGACGGCGATCCTTCCGCAGCTGCATTGAATCGGTTCGATGATTCCCGGCCGCGGGCCCAGAATGAATAACGGAAGGGGAGAATGGGATGAGCACCCGAAAGAACGCGGCTTATAATATCGCGTACCGGATGTTCTCCGTTCTTCTGCCTTTGGTTACGGCCCCGTACCTTTCCCGTACCGTCGGGACGGACGGGGTCGGCCTGTATTCGTACGCATGGAGCGTCAGCTATGTCTTCTGCCTGATCGGGATGCTGGGGCTGAACGATTACGGGGTCCGGGCCGTCGCCCGGGCGCGGGACGACCGGGATCAGCTGGACCGGACATTCTCGGCGATCTGGCAGATGCAGCTGCTGGTGGCAGGCGCCACCCTGCTGGCATGGCTCGGCTATGTATTCCTGGTGGCAGACGCGGAGAAGGATATCGCCTTCGCCCTGACGATGATGAGCGTCAGCTGCCTGTGCAGCTTCGACTGGTGCCTGATGGGGCTGGACCAGTTCAAGCCCATCGCCCTGCGGAATACCTTTGTCAAGCTGGCGGCGGCCGGATGCGTTTTCCTGTTTGTCAAAAAGTCTGAGGACCTGTGGATCTACGGGTTTGTGTGGAGCCTGTCCACGCTGCTGGGCAACCTGAGCTGCGCCGTTCCGCTGAAAGGAAAAGTCACATACCGGCGCGTGCCCCTGAAGGAAAGCCTGAAGCATCTGCGCCCCTGCGCGGTGCTCTTTATTTCCGTGATGGCGGTGAATGTGTACCGGACCATGGATAAGATCATGGTGACCGCGATTGCCGGCACGGATGAGAACGGCCTGTATGAGAACGCCGAAAAGGTGATTTACTGCCTGAGCGGCTTCATTTCCGCCATCGGAACGGTGATGATGCCGAAAGTGGCCAATATGCAGAAAAAGGGCGAGACGGAGAAGATCGCCCGGCATATCGACCGGAGCATGGACCTGGTCATCTGCATGGTCAGCGCCATGGCCTTCGGCCTGGCGGCGGTGGCGGACCGGTTCGCACCGCTGTTTTACGGGGAGGATTTCCGGCAGTCGGGGGCGCTGATGGCGCCGCTGGCCTTCACCCTGATCATGATCGGGTTCGCCAACGTCATCCGGACCCAGGTGGTGCTGCCGCAGCAGCGGGATTCCATTTTCGTCCGGAGCGTGTGCTGCGGTGCGGCGGTCAACCTGGCGGCCAACGCCTGCCTGATTCCCGGGATGAAGAGCATGGGGGCGGTGATCGGGACGCTGCTGGCGGAGATGACCGTGCCCGTGGTGCAGTATATTATTCTGCGCAGGGAACTGCCGTACCGGAGATACCTGGGCTATGTGGGAATCTACGCGGCAATCGGCAGCCTGATGCTGCTGGCGGTCCGGGGCATCGGGACGCTGCTGCCCGCGGAAACCTGGCTGAACCTGGGGATCCAGGCGGCCGCCGGCGCTGCGGTATACGGGCTTTTGTGCCTGATCTGGTGGAAGATTTCGGGCACAGGGATTTTCCGGCGAGGGGAAGTATAGTTGGCAGTCTGGAGTTAATGGTTTTCAGGTTTCAGACGGATAAGAAAGAGGGCCCCGCGGAGCAGTCCGCGGGGCCCGTCTGAAATGACTGGGATCAGTCGGCAGGGTAGTACTGCCCGTAGATAAACCGGTGCAGCTCCTCAATATTCTCCTGCTTCTTGCCTTCCTTGAAGAGGGTGCGGTCCTTGCGGTTCTGGTCATAATAGAAGGTTCCGTCCATGGGAATGCGCATCTGGGAAATCAGGGTATCCGCCCCGCCTTCCACCTTCGAAAGCAGGCCGTTGGTATAGACGTTCAGCGCCAGCTGGACCATGGACGCCAGATCCATGTTCGTAATCATGTAGCGGGTGCAGTTGACGGCGAAATTGGTGAAATCCAGGGACCCGTCCTTCAGCTGGCTGACGGCGGACTTCAGCAGGGTATCCAGCAGATGGCGGACCCGGGCGGTGCGGACATGGTCGTTGTCGCTTTCCCGCAGCCGTGCGTACATCAGTCCCTGCAGCCCGTCCAGATGCTGAACGCCGGCTTTTTCAGTCAGCTTTTTCCGGTTGGCGGCGCGGGTGTCATAGTGGTTGCTGATGGCGCGCTTGTGAACCCGCAGGTATTTGTTGATATCGAGAGCTTCCTGCCTGGTCAGGTCAATATCCACGCCGCCCAGCTGTTCAATGATTTCAATGACCCCGTAGAAATTGGTGGCAATATAGTACTGGATATTCAATCCGAAGTTGTGGTTTACCGTGCGGACGCAGAGATCCGGGCGGTCGATCCAGGAAACATATTCCCCCTTGCTGTTGTTGACGGCACTGCCGAAGCTGTTGGCGATAATGCCTTTGGTCATGATGACTTCCTCATTCTTCTGGCTCCACTTCAGCAGCTCCAGGTAAAGGTTGCGGGCGATGGAAGTCAGCTTGATCGACAGGTCATCCGTATTGATCGACAGGATGATCAGCACGTCGGAACGCTTGGGAATGGACT
>CADCQZ010000179.1 GCA_902803675.1 uncultured Eubacteriales bacterium | reverse complement strand
CGCAGGATCGGTGAAGGGTTCATACCTCTGTCTTATCGCACGGAAATCGTCAGATTTTCGTGCGCGGGGCTGTGCAACAGCCCCTTGTTGCTGCGGGAGCAGCGTCAGTTGTAGAAATTGGCGGGGCCGGGCTTCGGCAGTACAGCCATATTGCCCCTCTTGCCGTGGAGCACTTCGATCCCGTTTCTTTTCAGCGCGATCCCGACCTGTTGAACGGTAAGGTATCTGAGCTCGTCCCAGTACTCCTTGAATTCCGTGATAGTCATCAGCTTTGTGGGCAGATGATCCCGTTCGGCCTTGTCCAGGATATCCGCCACCTCTTCCTGCCCCTTCACGGGCTTCTCGAATCCGCTGTTGCGCTTTTCCAGCGCTTCGCGTTCGTCCTGTGTGAGGCGGAAGCATCCGGCGCGCTCCGCTTTCTCCATCTTGGAGACGACGGCATAGATCTGGGCCCACAGCTGCACCGCGTCCAGCTCCAGCAGTTCCTCCCGGGACAGGTTCTTATTGAAGGGGATGGTCCACCACCGGCGGTTGCCTGTGGGATCGATCAGATAGTCCCCGGTATTGCAGGTGGCGCACAGATTGGTGCGCCTCGGCTCCCGCACGTCATACCTTCCGTAGGGCAGGCGGTACTCATCTATGGGATCGGTGATCAGGGCCTTCAGCCGGAAGATGTCGCTCTTTTTGAGGGTGCTCTCCGCTTCACCCATCTCCGCGATGAACTTGGTGAACGTCCGGCGGGAGGTGTCCTTGTCCCGGTCGTCGATCCAGCTGCCCTCGCCGAACCACTCGCTCCTTAAGGCCAGGTGGCGGAACAGAGAGGTCTTGCCCGCGCCCTGGGAGCCGTTGAGCACCAGGAGGCCATCCGCGCCGTAGGCCTCTTTCTCTTCGTTGAACTGGAGGGCCGCGCCCTGGAGCAGCCATTTGTACAGCAGGGTCCGGGACAGGGGATCGTTCCCGATCTCCATGATCTCATAGAGCTGTTCGAGGCGGTCCCTGCCGTCCCAGGGGTTCGCCTCCATCAGTTCCAGGAAGGGGTTGAAGGTGTGCTCCCGGGCCGTGTAGGCCATGAACTGGCTGATGGTGTCCATCGAGCAGCCGCTGAAGAGGGGGCACAGGTCACTGTACAGGGTGACGCACAGGTCGCTGGCGGTCATTCTGCGGCCCGCGGGCGTGACGCCCGAGATCTCCATCCGGCCGGTGATCAGGTTGTGCCGCACCCGGTACCCCCTGTCCGAGAGGGCCTTCTTAAAGTCCGGCAGGGTGAGGAGGGGCCTGGATCTCCGGCCCCCGGAGGCGGCGGGCTTTTCCGGGATATCGTACTTCGCCGCGTCCCGGGCGATGGCGGCCACCTCGCTGTCCCCGAGGGGCTCCTTCAGGCGCGCGTTGTATCCCGTCAGTGCCTCCCGGATCTTCTCTTCTTCACTGCCCTTCGCCCTGAGGCTGCAGCCGTATCTGAACAGGGTATCGTGCCTTGTCCCTTTCGCGACCAGATCGGGATCGGGCAGCGTGAAGCGCCCGGGGGCCGGGGCGGCCCAGTCCAGCCATTTTTCGGGGAGATCCTTCAGGGGCGTCTCGTGGGGATAGCTTGATACCTCCCACTCGTAAGCCCGGAAACTCCCGTCCGCGATACGGATCCTGGAGGGCGGCGCGGCCACGTATCCGCCGTCGGCCCGGATGTCGACGCCGGGAAAGTCCGCCCGGGCGGCACGGCTCGCGATCTGACGGTCCGACGGGTATCTGAAGTACAGGTGCCGCCCGCCGTTGGGGGTGAGCACCTCCACCGTGTGGGGGAGGGGGCCCAGCTTTTCTTCCAGATCCTTCAGGGTCTCCTCCCCGTCCACGCCGTCCGCGTGCCCGCGGTCCACGTCGATGACCACCAGGCCGTTCGCCTTTCCCGTGGCCAGGCCGATGTTGGCCCGCGGGTATTCCCGCCACCAGGCCGCCACCTTCTCCGGGTCCGCCGAGGCGTCATGGCAGCCGTGCCCGCCCTTTTCCCGGCTGACCGCCGGCGCCTTCCCGTTCAGCGGGAACACCGCCCACCTCGGGCGCAGGCCGTTGGGCTTCGTGTACACCAGGGCATCCTTAAGTTCCGGCATCCTTTCCTCCTTCGCCGCCGAACGCGGCCCATGATCCGTTGATAAAATGATCCATCCTTGTCCTGCCTGAAGTCCTGTTTTTCCCGGAAAGCGCCGCTTTTCGGGATATAATAAGCATAAGGCCAAAAAACGGTCATTTCCACGTCGGTAAAAAACGGCCGGAAGCCTTGAAAAATAAGGCGCGAAGGCAGCTTTTGACATTATTTACCAGCCACTGGGAGCGGCCGGGCCCGCCGCCCGTCCCGCGCCCTGTTATCCCAAAATACCGAGGCAGTACAATTTGCGCCCGCGGGGCGCTTGCCTGCGCGCCGCGATATATGATAAACTGCCTTCGGCGGCAGCGCCGATCACTTGAGCAGGATGGAACTATGATCATTACCTGGAATACCACCGTGCGTCCCCTGACCGGGCACCAGCGGCGCAAGGTGTATGTGTATGTGCCCGACGAAGCGCAGGAGCATCCCGACTGGCGGTTCCCCGTCCTGTACATGTTCGACGGGCACAACGTGTTTTTTGACAGCGACGCCACCTACGGCAAGTCCTGGGGCATGAAGGAATTCCTGGAGGAGACCGGCACCCCGCTCATCGTGGCCGCGGTGGAGTGCGACCACAACCCGCCCAACGGAAGGCTGTGCGAGTATTCGCCCTACGATTTTACGGACGACACCTTCGGCGAGGTGACGGGGAAGGGCGACATCTTCATGAAGTGGCTCACCGGCACCTTCAAGCCCCGGATCGACAAGCGCTTTCCCACCCTGCCGGAGCGGGAGTGCACGTTCCTCGCCGGCAGCAGCATGGGCGGGCTCATGACCCTGTACGGCCTCACGGCCTACAATCACGTGTTCTCCCGGGGCGCGGCCCTGTCCCCGTCGGTGTGGCTGGTGCGGGACCGGGTGAACGGTATGATCTCGAAAGCCCATGTGGCGCCGGACACGGTGATCTACATGGACTACGGGCAGCGGGAGATGGGGAACCACAAGGGCATGCGGCGGTGCTTCAGAAGGACCTGCGATGCCCTTCTGGACAAGGGCGTGCTCCTCACGAGCCGCATCGTACCCAACGGCGACCACTGCGAGGCCTGCTGGGAGGAGCAGATCCCGTTCTTCATGAACATCCTCCTGTATGAAAGGGAGTGACCACGACGCACACGGAGTATTACAAGGAATACAGCCCCACCCTGGAGAGGGACATGGAGCTCAAGGTGTACGGGCACGGCGGCAAGCCGGTGCTGTTCATCCCCTGCCAGAACGGACGGTTTTACGATTTTGAGAATTTCCACCTCACGGACATCTGGCAGCCCTATATCGATGACGGCCGGTGCACGGTGTTCTCCATCGACACCCTGGATAATGAGACCTGGAGCGACCCGAACGGGGATGGGGGCTGGCGCTCCTGGCGGCACGAGCAGTGGATGTACTTCATCTTCAACGAGATCGTGCCCTTCATCCGCGCCATGCGGGGCGACCAGAAGGTGATCGCCTACGGCTGCTCCCTGGGGGCCACCCACGCGGCCAATCTGTTCTTCCGCCGGCCGGACCTGTTCGATGGCCTGCTGGCCCTGAGCGGCATCTACACCGCGTCCTACGGTTTCGGCGGGTATTCCGACGAGCGGGTGTACCTGAACAGCCCGGTG
>CADCQZ010000178.1 GCA_902803675.1 uncultured Eubacteriales bacterium | reverse complement strand
CCCCTCATGACCGGCATTTGCCGCGATGAGTTCGGCTTCAACGGCTGCTACATCACCGACTACACCACCTCCATGAAGGGCAAGGGCTCGGACCAGTACCTGGCCGCCGGCGGCAACCTGGTGCACGCCACCGCCGAGCAGACCCTGTCCGACGTGAAATCCGGCTGGTGCCGCGCCCTGATCCGCGACGCCGTGCACGGCATCCTCTACAATACCGCGAACTCCCTGGCCATGAACGGCATCGAGGGCGGCGAGAAAGCGAAGCCCGCGGCCGTGCAGAAGGGCTTCCCGGTGTACAAGATCGCCCTGATCGCCTTCGACGTCATCGTCGGGCTCCTGCTGATCTTCGGCATGTTCAAGGTGTATTCAAAGTGCCGCATGACGGAGGAGCAGTTCCGGGACCGCAGGCGCATGACGAAGAAGGGCAGGATGATCCTCTGGATCGTGCTGGGCGTGATCTTCATCGCCATCGTGCTGATCTTCATCTTCTGGGCCTGGCCGCTGCTGGTGAAGGCGTTCAAGATCTGATACGATCCCTGACGCGGGATGTCTTTTCGGGGACATCCCGCGATCTGTTTAAACATTGGTCATTGATGTTTTGCCTGATCGATCCCGCGGATCGGACTGTATATGAAAGGACCGAGTGAACATGAAATGCTTTCTTGCGCTGCTGATCTTCATGCTGCTGTGCGGCGGCGGCTCCGCCGGCGCTGAGAATATACAGGTGGAAAAACTGAAGATCGCTGTACCGCCCGATAAGACCCGATACATCGAGGGCGAGGCTTTCGATCCCGCCGGCCTTCAGGTGAACGCCATCCTCTCCGACGGCACGGTCCTGGAGGATGTTCCCTGCGAGTTCGACATCGGTGAGATCACTCCCAACGGCTCCTGTGTCGTGAACTGCCTGTACGGAGGGAGATCGGTCATGCAGGTCATCTTTTATACGCTGCTCGGCAACACAGAGCCCTATGCCGCCGCCGCGGTGCCGCGCATGGAAAACAGCCCGCTGGCAGGGAAGACCTATGTGTTCCTTGGCTCTTCGGTCACCTATGGCGCGTCTGCCGGCGGCGAATCCATGGTGGATCTCATCGCGGCGCGGCATGGCGCTGTCTGCGTGAAGGAAGCTGTCAGCGGCACAACGCTTGCCTCACCCAAAGGCGAGGGCAAGAGCTATGTCCGCCGTCTTGAACGGCTGGTGAGCGGCAGTGACTGCCCCGGGACCGTGGACGCCTTCATCTGCCAGCTCTCCACCAACGACACGAGAGATCCCGGCCGATACGGCGAGATCACAGCGGACGATGTGCGTAACATGGACGCTTTCGACAAAACGACCACCTTCGGGGCGATGGAATACATCATCGCGCTGGTGAAGGAGACCTGGGACTGCCCTGTGGTGTTTTACACCAACTGCTTCATGGACAAACCGGAGTATCTCACCATGATCGAGGGGCTCGACCGTATCGCGGCAAAGTGGGGCATCACGGTGATCGACCTGTTCCGCGACACGGCTTTCAATGCCATCGATCCGGAAAGGTATCACCTGTACATGGCAGACGAGATCCATCCGACGAAGGCGGGCTACCGCGACTGGTGGCTGCCGCGCTTTGAAGAAACGCTGCTTGATCTGGCCGCGGAATAAAGGCCTTCTCCGGAAAAGCCTTTAAGTTACGATGGATAATCCGCAGTCTGCGCCGGATCGATTGCGCGGGGGATATATGTCCGGTATGCTGAAGCCATCACGAGCCGCAAAGCGGCACTGAGAAGGAGGAACCCCTATGAAAAAGATCATCGCTCTCGTTCTTGCTGTTACCATGATCCTCACCCTGGCTGTCAGCGCGCTGGCCGAGGAAGGCCCCGCCGTGAAGTGGCAGCTGGTCGGTGTGCACGCTGAAGAAGGCGAAGGCGCCAACTGGGTGAACTGCGCTTTCCTGGTGAATATGTTCGAAGACGGCACCGTAGAAGTGGACCGCTTCCTTTTCCTGGCCGGCGACAACAGCGACTATGCCGCGAACACCGCCTATCAGGCCGGTTTCATGTCCGGCACCTGGGAAATGACCGAGCGCGACGGCCTGGAAGCCGTGAAGATCGATGTGCACTGCGTGGACGAAAGCGGCGCCGAGGTCAACGCCAGCACCATCTACGCCTATGAGAACTTCGGCGAGATCAGCTTTGAGCTGAGCTATCCCGTGATCGTCGGCATGAGCTACATGCGGACCGCGGAACTCGAGGGCGGCGAGGAGATCCAGTACACCGACAAGAACGCCTTCATCGCCGACCATTTCGTGGCGGCGGAATAAACCCACACCGCTCTTCGCAAGCCGGGATCGGGATGACCGGTTCCGGCTTTCTCATCACCGTACATGCCGTCATCTGAGGAGGAGATCCCTTCATGAAGCAGAAGAAGCAAGGTAAGAAAAAAGGCCTGATCTGGAAGATCCTGACCCCCGTCTTCGCGGTCCTGCTGGTCGTATGCATCGTGGCGATCCCGATCACCCAGGGGTATTCCGACATCATCAGCAATGCCCTGCACGCCAAGACCCAGAAGGTCGAGGCCGACCCCGACGCCAAGATCTACTACTGGACTGCCTGGGAGGACCAGCAGGCGCTGGTGGATCACGAGTATGATCTCTGCCGCCGGATCGAGGGCGAGGGCGCGGCCCTGCTCGTCAACCGCGATGATACCCTGCCCCTGCCCAAGGGCACCAAATTCACTCCCTTTTCCCAGTCCAGTTTCAACCTGATCTACGGCGGCACGGGATCCGGTTCCATGAACGCCTCCGACGCGGTCTCCATCCGCGCCGCGCTGGTCGAGGACTTCGGCGAGGGCTGCTTTAACGACAATCAATGGAAGTTTTACGCCTCCACGAAGTACAAGCGGGTCAACGCCGACACCACCGGCGGTTATCAGGCTCAGTATCGCATCAATGAGGTGCCGTGGGACAAGTATCCGCAGAAGCTGCGTGATACCTGGGCCGACTACGGCGATGTGGCGCTGGTGGTGCTTTCCCGTTCCGGCGGTGAGGGCGCGGATGTGCCCAACGGCCTGGAGGAACTCAAGGAGTTCATGACCGACGGCGACTATCTCCGCCTCTGCAGGGAAGAGATCGACATGTTCGAGGGCCTGGAGCAGCTCAAAAAGGACGGCGTGTTCAAAAAGATCGTCGTGCTGCTGAACTCCTCCAACGCTCTCCAGCTGGACTTCCTGGACAAGTACGGCATCGACGCGGTGCTGTGGATCGGCGACGTGGGCATGACCGGCACCCTGGG
>CADCQZ010000177.1 GCA_902803675.1 uncultured Eubacteriales bacterium | reverse complement strand
CGCTTGTTTTTGTGTTTTGTCAGCCGGTGTTTCGTCTGACACCTTTTGATACGCTCAGCCGGGAGAACCGGCAGCAGTTTTTGAAAATTTTTTTGATCCGGCAAAAGTCACTTCCGTCGAGGCGGCAGTCCGGGCGGAGCAGGCGCCCTGAAACGCCCCTGAAAAACCCCGCCGCGTTGTTCAAACGCACAAAGCCCCGGTCCCGCCGTGGGACCGGGCTTTGCTAATATATTGGATATGGATATCATCCTTTGATGACGGACGGGAAACGGCCCGAAAGGAAATGCCGGTACTCCGGATGATCCGCGGCGGACTCATACTCGGCCCTGACGGTCCTGGCGAGCCACTCCCGCGTTTTCACGCTCATCTCATCATACCGGAGGATGGTGATCAGGCCCAGCTTTTCCGCCCGCAGGATCTCCTGATACGCGTCCGGGATGAATTCCGCGCCGCGCACCTTCACAGGGGCCCGGCTGGTCACCGCGTCCGGGATCTCAAGGGCCGGGCCGGGATCGGGGACCGCGTCGGCGGAGTATATGTACCCGGACACGCCCCGATACGTGCCGATCAGGGCGTCGGGCCAGTATTCCTCCAAGCGCATCCGGCCGTCTTTTCCGAAGCCGTAGGGCCCCCATTTGGACCATCGGCCTTCCCAGGCAAAGCCCGTTTCCCGGCAGTATCTCTCCACGGCATTGCTCAGGTAGACCAGCACGTTTTCCCTTTTGCGCGAAAAATAGACAAGGGGGATCCCGTGGTTCGAGATCCGCGGCTCCAGGCACGTGATGCCCCCTGTGGGCGACGCGTGATAAAACATGTTCCCCTCCGTATCGACCTGATCACTTCCCGGTGAGCGTCTTTCTTTCAAGGCCTTCCCCCGCGGGAGCCGTCGTCACGGGAGGGCGTCGATGATCCCGGTGAGGCGGTCCCGGTCATAGAACAGGGCCGGATCGGACAAGTACACATCCGGCACCACGCCCGTGTCCGCGTCATACCAGGAGCCGTTCTTCACGGTCACCACGGTCCTGAAGCCGGAGAGAGTGAAGATGGTGTCCCATCCGGTCACCGCGGGGGTCACGATGCCGCTGCCGCCCTTGGTGGTCCGGCCGATCATGGTGACTTCCCCGCTCATCTTGAGCATGGCCGCGGTCAGGTTCGCGCTGGAGAAGGTCTCCGGGGAAATGAGGCAGAACAGCTTTTTCTTCCCCCGCAGGGTGTCCCCGTCGGTGAACTGCCGGTCCCGGTCGATATCCGCCCGGTACTGCCCCACGCCCAGGCCGCCGCTGAAGGAATTGGCGATGGTCACATACCCCTCGCCCAGGAACCAGCTGAGCGCGCAGGCCGCGGAGTTCACGTCCCCGCCGGGGTTGTGGCTCAGGTCCAGCACCACGTTTTTGATGGGGCTGTTTTCACGGAAGATCCTCCCGTGCGCGTACAGGATCTCCTCCACGGCGTCCATGAACGCGATGTTTTCCGGGTCCCCCGGGTCCATGGAATAGAAGCGCTCGCTCGTCACGGAGGTGCTCATGGCATACAGCGTCAGGTAGGCCGTATCGCCGGACTCCGAGTAGAATACCAGAGGATCCAGGCCGCTGTCTCCAAAGGCTTTCCTGAAGGCCGCCTCGGTCTTATCAAAGATACCGGAGGACAGCCCCTCGCCCTCGTATGTCAGTTCCTCTTCCGGCCCGGCCATCCAGGAGGAAAAGTTGAAATTGCTGTGGAAGTCGTTCAGGGCGAACCGGATCGTGTCCAGCAGGGCCTGATCGGCCTGCGCGGGATCCGGGCTGAGCAGCTTTTCCTCATAGCCGTTGTTTTTGAAAAAGCTCCGGAAGCTGCCGATATGGTGGCTGTCCTTCAGGCCGTAGAAGTGATCCAGGATGAGGCACAGCTCGTTATAGCCGTATCGCGCCAGCTCGGGGGAACGCAGCGCGGGGGGCTGGGAAAAATAGATCTGCCCCAGTTCGCTCGGCGCGTCGCTCCAGCCGAACATGGAGTCCCGCGGGCCGATGAACACCGCCGCGCCGTTGCAGCACAGGATCCTCATGGGCGCGTCCGCCACCCACATCATCAGATCGAAGGCGGTGTGCAGGGGGAGCAGGTATTTCCCGTCCTGCGCGATCATGGGGATGCCGTAAGATAAAAGGTCCAGCGTCCTTTCCCCGCCCAGGCGGCTCACTTTGGGATCATAGATACGCTCAAGGAAGTCCAGCTCGTTCGTCTGGATCTCAAAGGGGGAATGATCCGGGGCCTTCCCGAAGGTGTCCATACAGGTGTAGGTCACCGTGCCCCGGTCAAAATCGATGATGACGTGGGACTGACGGGGCACGAAGGTGCAGGTGAATATGTGCTTTTCGTCATCGACAGTGAAGGCGTAATCCTCCTCACCCCCGAAGGGATCCCGGGCGTCGAAGGCCGCCACGCTGTTCATCAGCCCCACGAAGTCTTTCAGTTCCGCGTACGGGAGATCCCCCGCCCCGTCCAGATAATACAGCGGATGATCGGGGATGAGCACCATGTCCTGCGCGGACCGGATATCCCTGTCATCCGGGCAGTAGACCGGGACTGAACTTGTTTCCACCGTGTGCGACGCGCTCTGAGCCGGGACTGAGACCGGCAGCAGAGCCAGAAGGATCAGGATCGCGAGGCATCGTTTCATTCAGGATCACTCTCCTG
>CADCQZ010000176.1 GCA_902803675.1 uncultured Eubacteriales bacterium | reverse complement strand
TTGAACTCGGTGATGATCATGGGCAGGGCCTTATACTCCGGGAAGGAGTCGATGATCTCCCGGGAGGCGCGCATCTCATCCAAAAGGACCTCCGGGGCGTTCATCCCGTGATAGGTGTAGCGCTCCCGTCTCTCCGGCGCCTGGCCCATGTAAGCGTGACGGGTCACCATATCCACGGGCACGTCCCTCTCCCGGCAGAAGGTAAGGAAGTCCGCGATCCACTGCTGTGAGCCCTCGCCGCCGCAGATGGCCGGGCCGCCCACCTTCATCCGGGGCAGCACTTGTTTGACCGCCCGGGCGGTGGCCTCGTACAGTTCCAGGTATTTTGCCTTGTCCGCGTTCTCCCAGAAGCCGGGGAGGTTCGGCTCGTTCCACACCTCGCAGGGCCACGAGGACACCTCGTCCTCTCCGTAGCGGTCCTTTAAGTGCGTGAGCGTCGCGGTCACCAGGGCGCACCAGGCGCTCATGTCCCGGGGCGGCGCGGTGTGCGCCTGCCAGTAGAACAATTTATTGGGGCTGTCCGTCAGTTTCCCCGGCATGAAGCCCAGCTCCAGGAAGGGCTTCAGGCCCGCCTCCCGGTAAAAGTCCATCACCCGGTCCAGATAGGTGAAGCAGTACCCCACGCGCTTTCCGCCCTGGGGCAGGGGGTATTCCTGATAAATGCCCATCCCGTCGCTGAAAAGGCCGTGCCCGCGGATGTATTGAAAGCCGCATTTGTCCTGGACGAACCTGAGCTCGTCCTGATACTCCCGGTGCAGGGCCAGATCCATGCGGCCCGTGCCGACGCAGCAGCCGGTCAAATTGCGGAAGGACGCCCTATCGCCTTCCCGGATCACGATCCTCTTTTCTTTCACGGTCATCCTCCTTCTAAAGCGCCGCCTTTCGCCGGTCGAACACCAGTACCTGCCCATGGGGCAGCGCCATTTCGGCGGTATCGATCCCCATCGCGTGCCCCGTATCGCAGGGCCGGGCCGACCGCGCCGCCCCGTCGGTCAGGCCTGCAACGAAGCTTTCAAAGATCTCCCGGGGGAACAGCCCCGGCCGGTGGGAGCAGAGCACATGCTCAAAGGGCAGCGCGAGGAGCCCGCGCACGTTCTCCCGGTAGGCCTTGAAGGGCAGGGCCTCGGGGAAGAACAGCCAGGTCACGGGGTTCCAGTCGTCCCCGGTGAGAAGCAGCTTCCTCTGAGGCACATACACCACGGCGGAGCCCGGGGTGTGCCCGGGGCAGGCGATCACCTCGGCGGTGAGGCCGCCTAAGTCCATCGGCCCGGGGCTCACCAAAGCCACCGGCGGCATGGGCGCGCGAAGAAAGGCCTCCCGGTCAACGGGGGCCCCTCTTCCCGCCGCGTTGTCGAGCACCTTTTCCCGGCGGGCTAAAGTAGTATAGGTCCTGAACACGTCCTCCTCCCCGGCAAGGGCGAGGACGCGGGGGAAAAACCGGCTGCCCAGGGCATGGTCGTGATGCCCGTGGGTCAGCAGAACGTCATAAGGCAGATCTGTCAGGGAGCCGATGAAGGCCCTTAAGTCCTCCAGGCCGTAGCCCGTGTCCACCAGCAGGGCTCTTTCGCGGCCCGTGATCAGCGTGACGCACACGTCCAGAGCGTCCCGGATATGGCAGACATCGGGCAGGACCCGGTCACAGTGAAACATGCTTCTCCCTCCAGGTTCGCTTTGGACTTACAGCGGGGTCAGTCCGTCTCCATGCGGACAGCGGTGTGGCCCGTGAGGGCCGCGGTCCTCTCATCCGGCTGGCCCATGCCGGCGTACAGCACCACGCGGCCCTCGCTGACACGTTTTCCGGCATCATCCACCACCTTCAGGCTCTCCGCCCGGACGGTCAGGAGAGCCTTGACGGACCCGCCCGCGGGCACGGTCACGCGCCTGAACGCGGCCAGGCGGGGATGGTCCGGGGCATACACACTGCCCTCGTTGGCGATGTACACCTGCACCACGTCCTGGGTATCGACCGAGCCGGAATTGGTGATCTCGGCCTCCACCAGGATATCCTCCCCGTCCCGGCGGGCTTTCGCCGCGGTGACAAAAGTGTCCCCGTAGGTGAGGCCGAAGCCGAAGGGATACTCCGGCGCGTTCTTCACATACCGGTAGGTGCGGCCCCTGAGGCTGTAGTCCGTGAAGGGGGGCATCTCATCCAGCTGCTCGTTGCGGTAGAAGGTGAGGGGCAGCTTGCCGGAGGGCGAAACTTTGCCCAGCAGCAGGTCCGCCACGGCCCTGCCGCCCCGGGCCCCGGGATACCAGGAAAGGAGCACCGCGTCCGCGCGGCGGCCCGCTTCGCCCAGATCCACGGCGCTGCCGGCCATCAGCACGATCACCGTGGGCTTGCCCACGTCCAGCACGGCGTCCATCAGGCGGCGCTGGGACGGGGGCAGCATCAGATCGGGCTTGTCGGCGGAACCGTACTGGTTGCCCACGTCGCCCTGCTCGCCCTCCAGGGTCTCGTCCATGCCCACCACCAGCACCACGGCGTCGCTGTTTTCCGCCACGGCCTTCGCCTCGCTCAGCCGGTCATCGATATCCGAAGCCAGGTTGCTCAATTTATCCAGGTACAGGTGGCAGCCCTCGGAGCAGAGCACCCGGGCCTTGCCTTCGAGCGCGTCCTGCAGGCCCTCCTGCACGGTGATGTAGCGGGAGGCGGTGCCGTGGTAATTGCCCGTCAGGGCGCAGCGGCTGTCCGCGTTGGGGCCGATCACGCCCAGGGTGCGGATGTTTTTAAGGGGCAGCAGGCCGTTGTTTTTGAGCAGCACGCAGCCCTCGCGCGCGGCCTGCTCGGCCTTTTCAAGATGCTCGGGGCACTCCACCACGGTGTAGGGGATCTTGTCGTATTCGCTCCCCTCCCCCAGGATGCCCAGCATGAAGCGGGTGGTGAAGAGGCGGGTGACGCTCTCCCGCACGGTATCGGGGCTCACCAGCCCCTGGTCCACCGCGGCCAGGAGATTCTGCTGGTACACGCAGCCGCAGTTGAGATCGCAGCCGGTATTGATGGCCAGGGCGGCGGACTGAACGGGATCGCTCGTCACGTGATGCCCGGAATGGAAATCGTTGATCGCCCAGCAGTCCGACACGAAATGCCCCTTGAAGCCCCATTCCCTGAGCTTCGCCATCAGCTTTTCGGAGGCGCAGCAGGGCTCGCCGTTGGTGCGGTTGTAGGCGCCCATCACCGCCTCCACCCCGGCCTCGCTCACCAGGGCTTTAAAGGCCGGCAGGTAGGTCTCCTCCAGGTCCTTCTCGCTCACCACGGCGTCGAACTCGTGCCTTAAGTCCTCGGGCCCGGAATGGGCGGCGAAGTGCTTGGCGCAGCCGGCGGCCTTCATCACGTCCCCGTCCCCCTGCAGGCCTTTGACGAAGGCGCAGCCCAGGCGGCTCGTCAGTTCCGGGTCCTCGCCCAGGGTCTCCTGGCCGCGGCCCCAGCGGGGATCGCGGAAGATGTTCACATTGGGGGACCAGAAGGTGAGCCCCTTGTAGATGTCCCGGTCGCCGTGCCGGGAGGCGGCGTTGTATTTGGCCCGGCCCTCCTCGGCGCAGATCCCGCCCATTTCCCGCATCAGGTCCTCGTCAAAGGCCGCGGCCATGCCGATGGACTGTGGGAACATGGTGGCGGCCCCGGCGCGGGCCACACCGTGGAGGGACTCGTTCCACCAGTTGTAGGCGGGGATCCCGAGCCGGGGCACCGCCGGGGCCTGGTAGCTCAATTGCCGCACAGCCTCCTCGATGGTGAGCTGATCGGCCAGTTCTCTCGCTTTCTTTCTCGCAGTTTCTCGGTCCATACTGTCTCCTTATCGTTTCGGCCCGTTATTTTAGGCCCGGTCGTTATTTGATCTTCGGGAACACGGCTTTGAGCGCCGGGTAGATCTGGCTGAATTTGCGGTACTTCTCCTCATACCGGGCGGCGATCTCCTTATCCGGCATGACCACAGACTGGGTGGTGATGAGCTTGTCGGCGCATTCGATCACGTCCGGATACTCTCCGCAGCCCACCATGGCCAGCATCGCGCCGCCGTAGCCCGGGCCCTCTTCCGCCACCGGGATCTCGATGGGGATGTTGAGCACGTTGGCCATGATCTTCCGCCACAGGGGGGACTTGCCGCCGCCGCCGCACAGCCGGCTGGACTCGATGGGAATGTTGAGCGCTTTTGCCACCTCGTAGCTGTCCCGGATGGCGAAGGCCACGCCCTCGAGCACCGCCTGGACGATGTCCGCCCGGGTGGTGTCCATGGTGATGCCCGTGAAGGTCCCGCGGGCGTCCACATCGTTGATGGGGCTGCGCTCACCCATCAGGTAGGGCAGGAAGAACACGTTGTTGCGGCCCAGGCGGTCATCGGTGATGGGGGCCTGCTCAGCGCCGTAATCGTTCGTTTTGAGGATCTCCTCGCACAGCCACTTGTTGCAGCTGGCGGCGGACAGGATGCAGCCCATCAGGTGGTAGCGCCCGTTGGCGTGGGCGAAGGAGTGCAGCGCGTTGTAGGGATCCACGCCGAAGGTGTCGCTGGCGATGAAGATGGTGCCCGAGGTGCCCAGGGAGATATTGCAGCTCCCGTCCCGCACCGTGCCGGTGCCGATGGCGGCGGCCGCGTTGTCCCCCGCGCCGGCGATGACCTTCACCCCTTCGGGCAGGCCCAGGCGCGCGGCGGTCTCCGGGAGCACGGTGCCGATCACGTCATAGCTCTCGTACAGATCCGGCAGCTGATCGCGGCGGACCCCGACGATGGCCATCATCTCCTCCGACCACTTCTTATCCTTCACGTCCAGGAGCAGCATGCCGCTGGCGTCGGAGTAGTCGCAGGAATGCACCCCGGTGAGCCTGTAGTTGATATAGTCCTTGGGCAGCATGATCTTCGCGATGCGCGCGAACAGGTCCGGCTCGTGCTTGCGCATCCAGAGGATCTTGGGCGCGGTGAAGCCGGCGAAGGCGATATTGGCGGTGTACGCGCTCAGCTTGTCCCGGCCGATGGTCTCGTTGAGGTATTCCACTTCCTCGCCGGTGCGGCCGTCGTTCCACAAAATGGCGGGGCGCAGCACGGTATCCTTGTCGTCCAGCACCACCAGGCCGTGCATCTGCCCGCCGCCGCCGATGCCCCTCACATTGGCGGCGTCAAAGCCCTTCAAAAGCTCCGGGATGCCCTCAAGGCACGCGTCCCACCAGTCCTCCGGCTTCTGCTCGCTCCAGCCGGGATGCGGGAAGGACAGGGGGTACTCTTTGGATACGGTGTTGAGGATCTTTCCCTCACCGTCCACCAGCAGAAGTTTGACAGCCGAGGTGCCCAGGTCGATGCCGATATACAGTCTCTGCTCCATGATCTCATCCTCCGTTTCACGCTGTTGCGCCTTTTGATCGATTTGAAAAATATACCATACGAACGCCGCGGCGTTCGGTATTCCCCCGTCCCCGTCAGGGCTCCGGCTCCCTGTCCAGGGCCTTTTTGTAGGGCCCGGTCATCCCCTCGGTGAGGCGGCCGCCCAGCTTTTTCCTGAGCTTCGGCGAGTTCATCATGGCCCCCACCAGGTACATGGCCATCATCCGGCCCCGCTTTTTCTGGGGGAAATCGTAGAACCCGTGGGCCTTGTAGAACCGGTGGTCCTCCCGCATCAGGCCCTGCATCTGCCAGATCAGGTCCCGGAAGATCTTCATCCCGCCCACGCCGTAGAAGTTCCGGGGCGGCACGTATTTTTCGGTCACGTACCGGCAGAGCCTCTGGGCCAGGGCGTCGATCTCCCCGTCCGGGTCCCGCTCCGTGGAGGCCGTGCCCGCCAGGGCGTTGCCCCCCACCTGGGCCCGGGCCTCGATGAGCGCGCGCAGGTTCTCCTCCCGGCTCATTTCCCCGTCGATGAGATAGCCCACGGGGCGCCCCATGGTGACCGTGCGGTGCCCGTTGCAGAACTGGCGGTCGTCAAAGGTCTTGAGCTTCACGCCCATGGAGTGGTCCCGGACGGTGAAGGCGTACACGATGGCGTCGGCGGTCTGGATCTTGTCCCGGAGCATGTCGGAAAACCCGTCCCGGTACACACACTGCCCGTCCGCCGCGCAGTGGAAGCATCCCAGGCACCCGCCGGCGAAGGGGAAGGCGCCGATGTCCGTGACCTGCGTTTCGCACGCCAGGCGGCTTTGCAGGCGGGCGATCATGCTTTGGAGCCGGCCGGATGAGTCATCGCTCAGGTCCGCCACCACCGCCACCCGTCTGGGCGCGGGCCCCGTGAGCTTTGCCGCCTCCGGGCAGGCCGCCTTCAGGGGCGCCGCGGGCAGACGGACCGGGGCCGGCTCATAGATCCCCTTTTCCATGCTCCAGAGCACGTTCTCAAAGAACTGGAGGGCCTCCCGCCGGCCGCGGGCCCCCGTCAGGTCGTCCATGTCCGCCGACAAGCCCCGGATCACTTTAAGGCCCATGTCATGGCAGTTATCCTCCACGTACCGGTGGGCCGTGATGTCGTAAAAATGCTTGGACGTAGTCACCTGGGTGGCCGCCTTGCCCTCAAAGCTCACGCCGCTTTCCTTCATCATCGCGATGAACCGGTGCAGCTGCGCCGGCGCGAGGAACGTGTACACCGGGTAGCAGAACATAATGAGGTCCGCCGCCCGCATTTCGGCGATCCACTCGTCCTTCTTTTTCTCCATGGCCCGGATGCGCTGCCCCACGTCCAGGACGCGGAAATGATGATCCGGGAAATGCTTCTCAATATACCTGACAGTGAACAGTGTGATGGAATCCTGCCCCGAGGGCGATCCGTTGAGCACGGTGATATTCATCCGGTGAAGCTCCCGTTCCGGGCCGGTGAGGCCCTTTTAAGATCAGAACCTGTGCAGCAGCCACTTGAAGCCGCCGGCGGGGAGGCGCACGGCGCCCGCGTCGCCCTCCTCCCCCGACATGAGGTCCGTGTAAATCTTCTCGTCCCGCAGCCACACGGTCGTGTCCTCGTCCCCGAAATTGAACAGAGCCAGCAGCTGCTCCCCGTCACAGTACCGGCCCACGCCCAGCACCCGGTCGCTGCCCGTATCCAGGAGCCAGGTATCCGCCGCCGTGTCAAAGACCCGATGCTCCCGGCGCAAAGCTTCCATGCGGCCGACGGCCGTGAAGACGTTTCCCTCGGGGGTCCCTTCATCCTTCCTGAGGGCAGCCTTGTCCCAGTCCATCCGGCCCCGGTGCAGGTAGCGGCTGTCCTCCCGCTTGAGGGGATCCTCGTGATACTTCCGGTCGTTCTCCTGGGCGATCTCGTCGCCGCTGTAGATCACGGGCACGCCGCTCAAGGTGAACATGAAGGCGTGCAGGGCCTCGTCCAGGGTGAGGGCCTTTTGGAGCCCCTTTTCGTCGCCCCGCTCCCGGGCCTTCTCGATCCCGCACAGCGAGGCCGTGGTGCCGCACAGCCGCGCGTCCCCCAGACGGGGGTCGTCGTTGTACAGCTCTCCCCGCGCGTTACTTCCGGGCCACACGCCCGTCAGATAGTCGTTGAGGTATTTCTTGTGGGGCACTTCCTCCTGGCCGAACTGCCTGAGGAAGGCGTAGTCCAGCCCCCAGCCGATATCGTCATGGCAGCGCAGGTAGTTGAGGAAGGTGTATTCCCGCGGCAGGGCGAACACCTGCTCCAGCTGGTGCCTCAGAAGGCGCACGTCTTTGGTGGCCACCGTGTGCCAGATCGTGGCCATGGTGGTCACGTTGTAGAGCAGATGGCACTCGGGCTTTTCCACCGTGCCGAAATAGGGCACCACCTTGCTGGGCTCCATGACCACCTCGCCTAAGAGCAGCGTGCCGGGGCACACCACCTCGCAGGCCATGCGCATGAGCCGCACCAGGGTGTGCACCTGCTTTAAATTCCGGCAGGTGGTGCCCAGGGCCTTCCAGATATAGGGCACCGCGTCCAGGCGGATGATGTCGATGCCGTTGTTGCACAGGTACAGCATGTTGTCCGTCATGTCGTTGAACACGGTGGGG
>CADCQZ010000175.1 GCA_902803675.1 uncultured Eubacteriales bacterium | reverse complement strand
GCGGATGGTGCTGGGGTTCTTGGTATCGGTGAACTTGGTGGGCAGGGTCATCTCGTTGGCCAGCATCAGGTCGTTGCCGTTGTTGACACCGTCCTCCACATGCATGTAATTCTGCCCGTTGTAGTCGGTGATCACGGTGCCCAGGAAGCCCCACTCATTGCGCAGCACGTTCTTGAGCAGCGGGGCGGAGGCGCCGCACCACTTGTCGCCGATCCGGTTGAAGGAGCTCATCAGGGCGGTGCAGGCGCGCATGGTCTTGTGCTGAGTCTCACCGTTGTCCAGGTACTCCACGTCCATGGTGGGTTCCTTCACCAGGATCTCATAGGCCCGGGCGTAGATCTCGCGCAGCGCCTGTTCGTTGCACCAGGTCACGGGACCGTTGTCGATGCGGTGCCGGTCCATGTCATTGAGCACGAAGTGCTTGGAGTAGCAGGTCAGGCCCATGGAGGCCGCGCCCTTGACGGTGGCGGCGCACACCCTTCCGCTGATCAGCGGATCCTCGGAGTAGTACTCGAAGCTGCGGCCGCCGAATGCTCCGCGATGGATGTCGCAGCCCGGCGCGTACCAGCCGGTCATGTTGCTGCCGGCCAGCATGGCCTCGTTGCCCACGCTGCGGCCGAATTCCTCAGCCAGATCCAGGTTCCAGGCGGCGGCGGTCAGCACGGAGGAGCAGTGGAAGTTGCCGCTGGTGCCGAAGCCCAGGCCGCCGTACTGCTTGAGGCCGGCGGGGCCGTCGGTGGCTCCGGAGGCCGGCAGGCCCACGTTTTTCACGGCGGCGACGCCCTGGTTGCCGGAGTAGATCAGCTTGGACATGGACTTGGCGGTCATCTGGTCCAGCAGCATGTCCCAGCGGGGATCGTCGTAGGAAGCGCCGCGCAGGGCCACGGCCGTCCAGGTCTGTTCGGCGCCGGTGACGGGAGCCTGCTCGCCCTCCACATAGTAGTCGGGCTGGTATTGCCCGAGCGCTTTGATGGTGGCGTCGGAGGCGGTGAGGTCGGCTTCCGCCGGGGCGGTGGGGAAGGAAGAAGCGAAATCCGCGCGGGTGAGCATGACCGCCTTGCCGGCCACGGGATCGGTGTATGGCACGAACTGGCTGTTCATGTCTTCGAACTGGTTGGTGGCGGCTACCACTGTGAGCTTGTCCCTGGCGTCCTGAGACAGGTTCCGGGTCTCGCCCTTCTGGGCGTCGATCTCGCTCTGGCGGGGATTGGAAGCGCCGTAGACCACCTTCTTGTCCACCTTGTGGGTGAACTCGCAGCCATCGAAGATCTCGTGCACGTTCCTGTTCACGGTGATGCGGTACTCGCCCTCATCCAGCACATAGCACTTCTCGTTCAGGAAGTCATAGGAGGCCATGTCCTCAACGGCGAAGGAGAGTTCGTGATCTGCGGAGGCGCCGGGCTGGATTAGGCCGGTCTTGGCGTAGGCCGCCAGGTTCACGGCGGACTTTTCGATGCCGCCCGGGGTGTACGGCGCGTGGTAATAGACCTGGATCACGTCTTTGCCGGCGGCGCTGCCGGTGTTGGTGACCGTCACGGTCAGCTTGATCCGGCCGTTCTCCACCTTGTGATCCTTGATCTTCTGATCGAAGGTGGTGTAGGAGAGGCCGTATCCGAAGGGGTAGGCCACCGCTTCCTCATAAGTTTTGCCTTTTTCGCCCTCCACGGTGAAGGTGCCGCCGTCGGCGTACACGGTCTCATACCAGCGGTAGCCGAAGTAGATGCCTTCCTCGTACTGCAGCACATAGGAGTCCGCCAGGGCGTTGTCCTTGGAAACATTGCCGTACCTGCGGGCGGAGGTGTTGGGGAAGGTGGGGTCGGCGGTGAAGTCCACGGCCCAGGTGTCCACGGTGCGGCCGGAGGGGTTCACCGTGCCCGCGAGGATGCTGGCCAGGGCTTCACAGCCCCGGGATCCGGGGTGGGCGATCCAAAGGATGGCGTCTACCCGGGGATCATCCCGAAGGCAGCCGATCTCCATGATATTGGCGGAGTTGATGATCACGATGACCTTGTCGAAGTTGGCTTCGGCATGGGCCAGAAGTTCTTTTTCCTCCAGGCTCAGCTCCAGCTGGTGCTGGCCCTCTTTGTAGTTGGCGGTCTCCGCGACGGAGGAGGACATGGCCTGGCTGGGATCGTTCACGTCCGCGAGCAGGTCGGTGGAAAAGTCCATGCCCTCACCGCCCTGACGGCCGAACACCACGACGGCGGCGTCCTTGTAATCGGCGTAGGAACTCACGATCTCATCCGTGAAGAAGCTCTGGGGGAACTCGCCGATGTAGTAGGTCTGCTTTTCGGCCCGGTCCATGGCGCCGGCCGGATCGGCCACGGGAACCTTGTCCAGGTTGTCCTGATACAGGCTCAGCACTTTGGGATTGACCGTAAAGCCCGCGGCGGTGAAGGCGTCGGCCATCCTGACGCACTGGTTCTCGTCACCGGCGCCGGATCCCGTGCCGCCGAAGACGGTCTGCACGCCCCTGCGGCCCAGCAGGGTGATGCTTTTCTCCGCCGACACGTCCAGCGGCAGGGCACCGTTCTCATTCTTCAGCAGAGTGATGCCTTCCTCGGCGGTGCGCCGGGTGATGTCCTTGGCTATCCGGTCGGCATCCACCCGCATGGTGGAATCCTGTTCATAATAGGTGGTGTCCCAGTTCTCGGCGCCGGCTTTGGTCTCGATCTTCATCTCGCCGCGGCCGATATAGGCGTCCAGGATACCGGAGAGGGTGGAATTGGCCGCCACGTTCAGCGCGATGGCGATCACGGCCAGCACACAGATGATCGGGATCGTTATGCGGCCGATGCCGCGCTTTTTCTTAGGGGCTTTGTTCGCTTGGCTCATGGGGCTCAGCCTCCTTCATCGTTCGTCGGCCTCATCATAGCGAAGGCTTCCGGGAGCTGACAATCGAAATGACCGCAACTGTCATTTTCGCGACTCCAATTGTCGTGTATGGCAAAAAGAGCCGCGAAAAGTACAGTTCCGGTCAAAGCCCTTGAGAATGGATATGAATACTATTATAAAAGTCTCAGCTCCCGTACACCTGACGCTGAGACAGAAAGGATGATCCCCCATGAAAAAGCATCTCTTCAAAAGCCTGACCGCTCTGGCCCTGACGGCCCTGATGGTGTTCTCCCTGACCGCGTGTATGGCGGAGAGCGGGTACACCGCCCCCGAGTATCCGTGGGACTTCGTAAGGAAGCTGCCCAAGAAAGCCGCCAAATACCTGGATGAGGTGGAGCACCACGGCACCGTGGAGCGCCTGACTTACACCACCCATTCCTACGCGCTGGAAGCGGTGGCCGCCGGCAGCTTTGAAAAGGCGGCTGACGACAACGACACCACCCCCGCTGTCGACCGCGAAGCCCTGTGCGGCGATAAGACCGAGTTCCTGATGGAAAAGGAGCTCTACGTTTATCTGCCCTACGGCTATGATCCGGCGAAAAAGTACGACGTGATCTACGCCCTGCACGGCACCGATGCCCATGCCGACTACTGGGTGGGGGAGAGCGCCACCGCGAAGTCCGCCATCAGGATGTACGACTACGTGATCGACAAGGGCGAGTGCGCTCCCTGCATCATCGTGTCTCCCACTTACTATTCCATCCCCGAGGACAAGATGGATCTCTTCCCGGACTACTGGGACGGCGACGCCCTGGCCAATGTGTGGCCCATGTACTTCTGGATGGAGATGCGCGGTGAGATCATCCCGCTGATCGACAGCACCTATTCCACTTATGGGTCCGAGCCGGATGCCCGGGATCACCGCGCCTTCTGCGGCCTGAGCCGCGGCTCCATGACCACCGTCAACTCCATCATGATGCACTGCCTGGATCAGTTTGCTTATTTCGGCGATTTCTCCGGCATCTGGTGCGATTTCGACGCCTTTAAGGCTACGCTGGAGAATGACGAGTACAAGGACCTGGACATCAAGTTCTGGTACAACGGCAACGGCACCACGGACTTCGCTCTGGAGAACCACGAGGCTTTCCGGGACCGCTGCCTCGCCGAGATGCCCGACCGCTTCCGCGACGGCGACAACTACGCCTGGATCTGCTTCAAGGGCGGCTCTCACGCCTACAACTGCTGGCTGCCCCACCTGTACAATTCCATGCTGGTGTTTTTCACCAAATGACCCGTTCGTATCAACATGACTGAAGGAGGTCATCGATTATGAAGAAGATCATTGCTCTGCTGCTCGTCCTGGCCCTTGCCCTGCCCGCCCTGTCCGCTCTGGCGGATGTCTACTCCGATGCCGGCTTCATCAAGAAGATCCCCATGAAGCCCAAGTATACCGAGGAAGTGGAGAACAAGGGCACCGTGGAAAAGATCACCTATACCTGCCGTTCCTACTCTCTGGAAGATCTGAACCCCGGCAAAGAGATCATGGTGGAGAAGGAACTGTATGTCTACCTGCCCTACGGCTACAGCGAGGAAACGGACTATAACGTGATCTACCTGATGCATGGCGGCGGTGAGGACGAGCGTTACTGGCTCAGTGAGGAGCGCATGGGCAAGGGCACTCTGGCTCTGCTGGACAACATGAACGCCAAGGGCGACTGCGAACCCACCATCATCGTGACACCTACCACCAACGCCGGCAAGATCCTCACCGAGGGCGAGTTCGCCGGGCTAGGCCATGACGACGGTGTCCGGTGGTACTGGAAGGAGCTGCGGGAGGATGTCATTCCGCTGATCGAGACAAAGT
>CADCQZ010000174.1 GCA_902803675.1 uncultured Eubacteriales bacterium | reverse complement strand
TCCTGTGCGTGTATCTGTCCGGCTTCTTCTCCGCCTCCGAGATCGCCTACAACGCCTGCAGCGAAGTGCGCATGGAAAACGAGGCGGAGGACGGGGACCCGAAGGCCGCGCGGGTGCTGAAGATCCTGCGCAGAGCCGACAGCGCCCTGAGCGCGATCCTGATCGGGAACAACCTGGTCAATATCGCCGCGTCGTCCCTCACCAGCGTGTTCATGCTCCTGCTCCTGGGGACGGATCAGTGGACCTTCATCGGCACCATCCTGGTGACGGCGGCGGTGATCGTCTTCGGGGAGACCATCCCCAAGATCGCCGCGAAGAAGAGGGCCAACACCACGGCCATGAGCCATTCCGGCTTCATCTACGGCCTGATGACGGTATTGAAACCCTTCATCCTGGTGGTGGTGGGCCTGGTGAACCTGATCACCCGGGCCATCAGGGAAGCGCCCCGGGACGACGACGAGGAGAGCGTGGAGGAGCTGCACTCCATCATCGACACCGCGCAGGACGAAGGCGTCCTGGACGCGGACCAGTCCGAGATCGTGCAGGCCGCCATCGATTTCAACGACGTTTCCGCCTTCGAGGTCATGACCGCCCGGGTGGACATCGAGGCCATCAACGTGGAGGATCCCCTGGAGGAGATCATGCTCAAGGTGCAGGACTCCCCCTATTCCCGCTTCCCGGTGTACGAGGACAGCATCGACAACGTGATCGGCACCCTGCACCTCAACCATCTTCTGCGCGCCATGGCGGGCGATGAGCCGGTGGACCTGCGGGCCCTGCTGATGCCCCCCTGCTTCGTGTACAAGACCATGAAGCTGCCCAAGGTGCTCAACACCCTGAAAGCCGCCAAGCAGCACCTGGCGGTGGTCACGGACGAATACTCCGGCACCCTGGGCGTCATCTCCCTGGAGGACGTGCTGGAGCAGATCGTGGGCGATATCTGGGACGAGACGGACAAGGTGGAGCCCGACGTGGAACCCCTGGGCGAGAACGCCTTCCGCCTGGACGGCGACATGAACATCGACGAGTTCCTGGAGCTCACGGGCATTGCCACCGAGGACTTCGACTACGAGTCCGACACGGTGGGCGGGTTCTGCATCGAGTACCTGGAAAAATTCCCGAAGGCCGGGGACCGCTTCACCTACGACGGCCGCGAGATCACCGTGGAAGAGGTGGACGAGCGCCGGGTGCTCAAGGTGCTGGTGCGGCAGGCCCCGGCGCCGGTGAAGGAGCCCCAGTGATGACGCGCCGTCGGTGAAAAAATGATCATATGAGCGCGGCTCCGCCGGAAAGCGGGGCCGCCTTTTTCCATCTTGCCCGCCGCGAAACGCATCTTGGCCGTCCGCCTGTAGACAGACCGGAAAAGTGTGATTACAATAGTGATCGACTCCGCCGGATGGAAAATGAAACGTGAAAGGAAAAAGACCCATGGAAGACTTCATCATCCGCCTTGAAAAACAGGAAGATCACCGGGAAACGGAAGACCTGATCCGCCGGTCCTTCTGGAACGTGTACCGCCCCGGGTGCAGCGAGCATTACGTGATGCACGTGCTGAGAGACGATCCCGCCTTCATCCCGGAACTGGACTTCGTGATGGAGCGTGACGGCGTGCTGATCGGCCAGAACATGTTCATGAAGACCGTCATCAACGCCGACGACGGCCGCGACATCCCCGTGCTCACCATGGGGCCCATCGGCATCACGCCGGAACTGAAGCGTAAAGGATACGGAAAGAAACTGCTGGACTTCTCTCTGGAAAAAGCGGAGGGCATGGGTTTCGGCGCGGTGCTCTTCGAGGGGAATATCGCTTTTTACGGCAGATCCGGCTTCGACTACGCCCGGAATTTCGGCATCCGGTATCATGACCTGCCCGAGGGCGCGGACGACTCCTTCTTCCTGTGCCGGGAACTGATCCCCGGGTACCTGGACGGCGTCACCGGCGTGTACCAGACCCCGAAGGGCTACTATGTGGACGACAGGGACGTGGAGGAATTCGACAGGGCCTTCCCGCCCATGGAAAAGCTGAAGCTCCCCGGGCAGCTGTTCGACTGACGGAGGAACGAATGGGAAAAAAGATCCCGATGACAAAAAAAGCGTGGATCCTGACGGTCATCGGCCTGGCCCTGACGGCCGCGGTGATCTGCCTGCTGGTCAGCCGTACGCCCGTCGCGTTCGACGGCTCCATGACGACCGACGCGTCCGGGTCCCATATGGAATACCGCGTCCTGGACAAGGAGATCTCCGCCCGCCTGGACCTCACGGCGGGCGAGGAGCTGCGGGTCACACTGTCCCATGTCTCCGGGACCGTGGACCTGACCGTGGGCATGGAGGGGCGGGAGCCCATCTACCGGGGAAACGGGCAGAAAAACGCCGAATTCATCCTCAAGATCACCGAGACCGGCAATTACCGCGTCTCAGTCACGGGGCATCAAGCGAAAGGGAGCGCGTCCTTCACCCGCCTTCCCGGCGGAGAGGAATGACACGGAAAAAAGCATGGATGAAGTATTGACCGTCCGCGGAGAAACTGTCCGCGTCCTCAGGCTGCTGGGCCGCGGCAAGGGCGGATATTCCTACCTGGCGGACCATAACGGGCGGCGGGTGGTTCTAAAGCAGATCCACCACGAGCCCTGCGACTACTACACCTTCGGCGACAAGATCGAGGCGGAGCGGCGGGACTATACCCTTTTGCGCTCCGCGGGCATCCGCGTCCCGGAAATGCTCTCCATCGATCCGGAGACCGAGAGGATCGTGAAGGAATACATCGAGGGCCCCACCGTGTTCGACCTGGTCAAAAGCGGCGCGTCCGCGGAAATATATCTGCCCCAGGTGCGGGACATGGCGGCGAAAGCGAAGGCCGCCGGGCTGAACATCGACTACTTCCCCACCAATTTCATCGCTCGGGACGGGCTCCTCTGGTACATCGATTATGAGTGCAGCGCGTACTCGGACGAGTGGAACTTCGAGAACTGGGGCATCCGCTACTGGAGCAGGACGCCCGAGTTCGAGGAAGTCCTCGGACGCCTGAAAGCCTCCGTCACGATCCGGGAGGAGCGCCTTACCGCGGAGGAGTATATCGATTTTCTCAAGCGGACCGACCTGGGCTCCCAGTACCCCAGAGAGCGCTTTGAGGAACGTATCGCCAGACTGGTGAAGACCGTCTCCCTGAGCCTCGCCGCCCGGAACGATCAGGGCCTGCTGGTGGGCGCGCTCTTCGCCCTGACGGACTATGCCTACTGGCTCTACGTCACCGATCTGGGGGTGGACAGGGACTATACCCGCCTCGGGATCGGCAGACGTTTGATGCGGTCGGCCCTTGAAAAAGCCGGCGGCGAAAAAGACATCGCCGTCTATCTCATCGCCAGCGAGAAGGCCGTGCCCTTCTATGAAAAGCTGGGCATGAAAAGGGCCGACGAGGTGATGAAGTACAACCATATCGAATGGACGGAGTTCACCGTCACATAAGTTTCCTGTTGACTCTCACACAGTGGCAGGCTTTATCCTGTTCCCGAGCTCGATAAAAGGACCCCCGGAGGTACCGCCATGCTGAAGATCGGAGAATTTTCAAAGCTGTCCAGCTGAGCGTCAGGATGCTCCGCCACTATGATGAGATCGGCCTGATGAGACCGGCCGAGATCGACCGCTTCACCGACTACCGGTATTACAGGGAGGACCAGCTGCCCACGGCCGGCCGCATCGCCGCGCTGAAGGACATGGGCTTCTCCCTGGCCGATATCGTGCGGATCCTGGAAGTCTACGACGACCGGGAGCAATTGGAGCGGTTCTTCTCCGCCCGTCAAAAGGAGCTGGAGGCCCTGGCCCGGGATACGGCCGAAAAACTGACGCTTCTGGACGCGGCCCGCGAAAGGCTGAGAAAGGAAGAGGATATGAGCTATAACGTGACACTGAAGACCATCCCCGAGCGCTATGCCGCCACCGTGCGCATGACCATCCCCCGCTATGAGGACGAGGGGATCATCTGGGGAAAACTGGCGGTGGAGACCGCCCGCATGGATATCACCGAGGACGATCCCTGCCTGTGCGCGGTGACGTATCTGGACGGGGAGTACAAGGAAGAGAACGTGGAGATGATGGCCTGGAAAACGGTGAAAGGCCATTATCCCGATACGGAGCACGTGAAGTTCCGCACCCTGCCGGAGACGACTGTCGCCAGCTGCATCTACAAAGGGAGCTACACCCGGATCACGGACGTCTATACCGCCGTCATCGCCTGGATGGAGGCCAACGGATACGCGCCGGCGGGGCCCATGTTCAATATCTGCCACGTGAGCCCCCACGAGACGCAGGACCCGGAGGAGTTCGTGACAGAAGTCTGCTACCCGGTGAAAAAGAAATAGAAACGGGAAGACCCGTCCCGGCCCATAAAAAAGGCCGGGACGGGCCCCAACACCAGGAGATATCCCATGGCATTTGACTACAAAAAAGAATTTAAGTTTCTCTACCTGCCGAAAACCGCCCCAGGCATCATCACCGTCCCGAAAATGAACTTCACCGCGGTCCGCGGGCGCGGCGATCCCAACGCGGCGGACGGCGAGTACAAACAGGCGGTCGGTCTCCTGTACGGCATCGCCTACACCGTCAAGATGAGCAAAATGGGCACTCACCGGATCGAGGGATATTTCGATCACGTGGTGCCGCCCCTGGAGGGCTTCTGGCGGCAGGAGGGCTCAAGCGCCTTCGACCCGTCGCGCAAGGAGGATCTCGAGTGGATATCCGTGATCCGCCTGCCGGATTTCGTGACAAAAGACGATTTTGAGTGGGCGCTGGAGGAAGCGGCCCGGAAAAAGCAGGCGGACTTCTCAAAGGCGTTTTTCTTCCCCTTTGAGGAGGGGCTGTG
>CADCQZ010000173.1 GCA_902803675.1 uncultured Eubacteriales bacterium | reverse complement strand
GAAGGCGACAACCACCGGCAGCTGCGCCGCCGTGCCGCTCAGCCGGACCGTGACGCGCCCGCAGCCTTCCCTCTCCACGCTCATGTAGGTCCGGTCCCAGTCCTCGTTGAGGCCGGCCGCCTCAAACGCCCGGTTCAGGGCCGGGCCGTACTTTTCCAGCAGGCCGTTCATCTTCAGGGAAAACAGCAGCGCGCCGTGCAGGTCCGAATAGTCAGAAAGCGGGGTCAGCATCTCAATGGCCATCAGCCACATGGAGATCTGCTCCTCATAGTTCATATCCGTCTGGTCCATCAGATAGGCGATCCGGCCCAGGAGGGAGCTGTTGTCGTGGACGCCGCCGCAGTCATTGATGCCGGTGACGGGTTCATTCACCGGGGACTTGTAGTACCTGTCCCCCACGAACTCCGGCTGCTCCCGGTCGTTGGGGCGGCCCATATCCCGGATATACCTCCCGGTCCGCTCCGCGACTTTCCAGGAGCGGTCGTCGGTATAACCCAGGCTCATCTCCGCCAGGTTGCCCATGATGTCGCTGTAGGCCTCGCCGATGGCGCCGGTCTCATTGATGCCCAGGCTGCCCTGTATGCTCTGGCGCACGACGCCGTGGGTGTACTCGTGCCCGACCACGTCCAGAGCGTCGCCGTAATGATTGGCATAGGAGATGCCGAAGCACGCCCAGCCCCTGTTGACACCGTAGAAGCAGGCGTTGTCCACCGCTTCGCCGTTTTCGTCGCACCAGCCCACGGTGATCAGGATGGGGGTCTCGAACCCGTCCACGGAGCGGATGCCGTGATCGGCGTAGAAGTCGTACATGATCCGGTAATTGGCGTAGGCCAGAAGGTTGTTCTGGTCCCAGCCGTCCACGGTGGGGCTGGTCACGAAAGTGACCTTGTCGTGATAGTTGAAGTCGTCATACCGGGCCACGGCGATCTTGCGCTCCGGGTCGATCAGGTAGTACTGCCCGTCGTTGGGATTGTAGCTGACGGGCACCGTCACCGTGCGGGTGCTGCCGTCCTCCAGGGTCATGGTCCGGGTATAGTCCCGGGTCTGGAGGCCCTTGAAGTAGGCGCTGTTGTCCATCACGTTGTCCGGGTCCGCCGCGAAGGTATCGGTGGGGATGCCGTAGGTGTATTCCCCCAGCACCGTGACGAAGTGCTCCAGGTAGGGCATGTCGAAGGACACCGTCACGTCCGGATTGCTGGTGTACACCACATAGCAGTCGAACAGCCGGTTGTAGAAGAAAGCGGCCTGCCGGGCGGTGCGCTCCGGGTAATATTTGAGATCCACACCGGCGTAACGCTCCCTGACGATCTCAAGGGCTTCCTCCCCGGTGATCTTCGGCTCGTGGGTGGCCATGCCCGCGTTGGGGGTGAAGGAACAGGACAACCCGGCGGTATAGCCCTCCGGGTCCACGATGATCCTTAATGTAGCGTAGCGCAGCGTGTAGCGGCCGTAGCGCTGCTGATAAGTGTAGAAGGTGTAGCCCGTATTGTTGCGCGAGGCGAACACCGTGAAGAACTCACTGCCCTTGGAGAACCCCAGCAGGGAAGCCAGGCCCTGGATGGACCGGATGCCGTCCTCCTGGTCACGCACGGGCTGATCGTAGTATTTGCCCAGCAGCATGGACAGGTAGCCGTCATTGGAGAACACCGCGATCACGTTGAAATCGGGGTTCATGGCCTGGATGTCCTCATAGGTCAGCTGTTTCACCGCTCCAGGCCGGGCATCCGGCTCCTCCCCGGGCAGGCCTCCCAGGCCGCCGTGAGCGTCGAAGCTCGTGACGTCGGTACCGTCCAGGCCCGTCAGGGCGGAGGGCTGCGCCTGGTCCAGGGAAAAGGCGCTGTCCAGGGGCGCGTCGAGCAGGGGCTCTCCCCCGCCCCCGGGAAGGAGCTCACCGTCCCCCGTGATGGTGTACACCTTATCCGGAGAATAATAGATCCTGCCCTCGGCCGGCACCGGCGCGGCGCTCTCTTCCGCCGGAGCGGCGGGCGCGAAAGAAAACAGGAGAGACAATAAAAGGAGATAAGCGGTCAGTTTCTTCGTCATAGGATCTTCCCCCGATCGGAACAGTTTTCGCCGCGCGGGCGGGAATGTATAAGGCTTGATGATCTATTGTAACACAGGGCCGCGGTGCGGCGCTACAAATAATGTAAATTTGCCGCAAAACCCAAAACGCCCCGGGATTTTTGTCCCGGGGCACGGGGCCGGATGGGTCCCGTCACTTGTCCAGCTTTTCGGCGGCGGAGCGGATGAGGTCGATGATGGGAAGGTGCTGGGGGCACACGCCCTCGCACTGGCCGCAGGCGATGCAGTCCTTCGCCCGGCCGTATCCCTGGGTGATCAGGCCGCCGTAAAAGGCCCGGGGACGGAAGCCGTCGCCGTAGAGGGTCATGGTGTTGAGGGCCCGGAACACGTCGGGGATGGCGATGTTCATGGGGCAGCCCGGCGTGCAGTACCGGCAGGACGTGCAGCCGATGAGGGGCACGTCCGTCATGATGCGGCGCACCTTCTCCACCAACTGCTTCTCCTCCTCGCTGAGGGGCTCGAAACGGGTGAAGGTGGTCAGGTTGTCCTCCATCTGGGATTCGGAGGACATGCCGGACAGGATGGTCATCACGCCCGGCAGGGAACCCACGAACCTCAGGGCCCAGGAAGCGGGAGAAGCCTGGGGCCTTGCCGCGCGGTACATCTCCTCCAGCTCCGGCGTGAGGCCGGCCAGGGTGCCGCCCTTCACGGGCTCCATGACCACGATGGGTTTGTCCCGCTCCCGCAGGATCTCGTACAGCTCCCCGGAGCGCACCACGGGATTGAACCAGTCGGCGTAGTTCAGCTGGATCTGGACGAACTCCACCTCGGGATGGGCATCCAGGATCCTTTTGAGATAGTCCGGGCTGCCGTGGAAGGAGAAGCCGAAATGCCGGATCCGGCCCTCTTCCTTCAGCTTCAGGCCCCAGTCAAAACAGTCCAGCTCCTCGTAGACCTCCCGCCCGTCCTCCATGGAGTGGAGCAGGTAGAAGTCGAAGTACTCCAGGCCGCAGCGCTCCAGCTGCTCATTGAACACCCGGTCCCGGTCCTCTTTGGTCTTGAGCACCCAGCCGGGCAGCTTGGTGGCCACCATGAAGCTGTCCCGGGGATGGCGCTCCGTGAGCGCTTCCCTGACCACGCATTCGGACAGGCCTTTGTGATACACATAGGCCGTGTCGAAATAGTTCATGCCGGCCTCCAGATATCGGTCCGCCATGCGGCACACCTGGGGGATGTCGATGGCGCCGTCCTTTTCCGGGAGGCGCATCAGGCCGAAGCCGAGTTTGGGCATTGTTTTAAGATCGATACTCATTCCACACGTCCTTTCTATTTCGCTCAGATGGGGACGCCGGCCCTTTGGGCCGCGGCGGCCAGGCAGTCATAGGCCCGCGCGTATTCCTCAAAAGCGGTCATGTGTTCCAGGAGCACCGGCGCGTCGGCGTCCAGGCCCTCGTGGAGGACGGTCAGGACCCGTTCAAAATCGAGGACGCCCTCGCCGGGAGAGCATTCCGTCAGGATCGTGGTGAGTTTCCGGGGGTCCATGCGGGTGTCCTTGATATGGGTGCTTTTGATATAGGGGCCCAGCTTGTCCACGCATTCGGCGAGGAATCTTTCCGGCGCCAGATACCGCCGGGGGCAGTTGATCATGTTGACGAAGTCCAGATGGACGGCGAACATCGGCCGGTCCACGTCCCGGATCAGTTCCAGATAGACATCCGGCCCGTCCGGCACCATCCAGGGCATGGGTTCCAGAGTATAGTACGCGTTCCGCGGCTCGGCCTTATCCAGGATCTCCCTCACGGAGAGCACCACCCGCTCGTACATCTCATCGGTGAAATTATTCGGATCCGCGGCGTCCCATCCCGCCCGGCTCACCGTGCCGGATATGTTGACGCAGCAGGGGATGCCCGTCTCATCCGCCAGTTTGAGCTGGCCCACAGCGTACGCCATCGCTTCCGCCGCCGCTTTTTTATCCGGATCGAAGAGATTGCGCCACACACCGGCTTCCGCGATCACCACGTCATGCCGGGCGCAGATCTCCCGGACCTTTTCGATCACGGGCCGGGGCGTGCGGCAGTCAAAGGGCGCGTTGACCGCCCTGAAACGGGACCGGATCAGGAGCTGTTCCCATTCCTCGGGCGTGGACCACGATCCCGCGACCGTACCTCCCAGACGCATAGGCTTTTCCTCCCTTGGGTCAGATGTGTTCGACGGGGGCGAAATCCCCGAAGGTCACCATCAGGGGATAGTCCCGGATGGGCATGTGGCTGAGCAGCGTCTCTCCCCCGTCGGTGGTGACCAGATCCCCGTCGGGCTCAAAGACCTCGCCGGTGTACAGGTCGATGATCCGCACAGGGCCCGGCTGAGCGAAGACGCGCAGGGACACCGTGGACTCGTATTCCTCGGTGAGCACGTCCGCCGCCTTCCAGTACACGAAGGCCGAGGCGCCGCCCTTCCGGATGAAGCCGCCGTATTTGAGGCGCGCGTCCGGGTCCGCCGGGGTCATCTCCCGGCCGCCGATGAAGGTGGAATCCGCGCCCTCGAAGAGCACGGGCAGCCTCTGCGGCCTCACATCGGACCCGAACACGGCGCACAGGGTGCGCATGGCGGTGAAGGAGTCCTTGCGGCGATACTGCCCCAGGGGCTTCCCGTCCTTATCGAAAGTCTCCCCCAGGAGGCCGAAGAAACCGTACCACTTCTCGGTGATGTTCACGTAGTCGTCCTGGATGTTCTCGAAAATGTCCACGGTGGAGAAGTAGGAGGTGAAGAGCACGTCCGTCATCAGGTCGGACACGGTCTTGCGCAGAAGATATTTGGCCTGTTTGCGCTCCGTCCAGTCGGCGCGCTTCATGGCTCCCTGGGTGGACCAGCGGGAGGGGGCCCCGGTCTCGCCCTGGATGACTCCCAGGCGGGGATCCAGGGACCTGACATAGGCGCCGATGGCGGCCACGTACTCATCCGTGCCCTTTTCCACATTGAAGGTGTAGCGGTGATAGGTCACATCATCGATATGGGACGCCAGCTCCCTGTCCAGGAACCGGTACAGGTATTTAAGGTCGGTGCAGAAGGAGCCGGCGAAGATCTTCGCTTCCGGATCCGTCCGACGGATCACCTTCGCCGTCCTCAGGGCGAAGGCGCGGTACTCCGGGGCATTGGCCTGCGGGCGCCAGCACCAGTTCCCGTCCGGCTCGTTCCAGATCTCGTAATGCCCGACCCGGCCCCGGTAGCGGCCGACGCAGGCCGCGACGTAACGATCCCAGGCGGAACGCTCCTCCTCAGTGCGGATGGGCGGGCAGCCCACGGCGCCGGCGGAATTGTCCGCTCCCGGGGTGTAGAGCCCGTTGCCGTAGCACAGGCATATCCAGGGGCGCATGCCGCGCTCGATCAGGTTATCCACGATGCTGTCCAGCCAGGTGAAATCGTACACGCCCTTCACTTTTTCCGTGCGGCACCAGCCGGACTGGATCCGCACCCATTTGGCGCCCACCGCCGCCAGATCGTCATAGCACTTTTCCGGATCGTACAGGTCCCGGTCCAGCTTTTCCAGGCCGACGCCGATGCGCCAGGCATCGCTCTCCCCGGCGCTCTTCCATCGGACGCGCCCGATCTTCACAGCCCGTTTCATTGAAAAGACCTCCTGATACTT
>CADCQZ010000172.1 GCA_902803675.1 uncultured Eubacteriales bacterium | reverse complement strand
GTTCACGTCATACAGCGTCAGGCCCTTTTCCTCCGCCAGCGCGGAGCATACGTCCCGGAGCTTCTCCATCTGGATCTTTTTGTTCTTCGCGTTTCCCTTCATGCCCTTCTCAAACAAGAAAGAGCGGACGAGCCTTTATGGGGAAACAAGAAGGCAGACGCCTCCCTGAACATTCCCCGAAAGCTCCCACTCTTTGCAGACCCTCTTTCAATAAAACTCCGCTGACATAAGTCAGCGAGCAGATTATATCATATGAAAAACGTGTTTACAAGGATTATTTAGCGTTTAAGGCCCCGAAACGGCGCGATTTTCAGCGAAAATGGCCCTTGCTCCGCAACGGTCCGCGGCTTTTGCCGGGGGCTGCGGGCGGAAGGCTCCGTGCCCGTCAGACATTCGTCAGGCTTTCATTTTCTTCCAGATCAGATGATACATGGTGGTAAAGCAGGCAGTGGCCCCGATGACCTGGCTCAAAAACTCCGCCCAGAACACGCCGTCCGCGCCCAGCCCCAGGGCCGGCAGCAGGAGCGTGAAGGGAGCCACGAGGACGATCTTGCGCAAAAGAGAGAAAAACAGCGCGCAGCCTGAACGGTTCAGCGCCACGAAGGTGGTCTGCCCGGAGGTCTGGAGCGCCATGAAAGGGAACGCGCCGAAATAGATGCGCGCGCAGTGCACGGTAAGATCGATGAGCTCCTCATCCGAAGAGAACACCGACAGGAGCAGCCGGGGAAAAAACATCACCACGGCCCACAGCGCCGTATTGATCAGAAGGCTCTCGGTCAGAGTGACCCTGATGCTCTCGGACACGCGGTGCCTGAGCCCGGCACCGTAATTGTAGCTCGTCACGCTCTGGCCCGCCGTGGTGAGGCCGCCGGACGGGAGGCTGATGATCTCCCGTACCGAATTGATCAGGCTCACGGCCCCGATATACAGAGTGCTCAGGGCGCCGCCCCAGGCCCTCAATGTCAGGTTGACGACGGCCTGAGTGACGCTGTTGGTCATCTTGAACGTAAAGCCCGTCATGCCCAGACGGATCATGCTGAGGATGTGACCGCGGTCCAGTTCAAGGCCCGTCAGGCGGACGGAAGGCCGGCGGCCGTGGAGGAAGACGAGGGCCCAAAGGGCGCTGGCGGTCTGGGAAATGACCGTTGCCAGAGCGGCGCCGGAGACGCCCATGCCGAAAGTGTAGATGAACAGCGGATCCAGGGCGATATTCAGCGCCGCGCCCAGGACGACGGTGACCATGCCCTCCCTGGGAAACCCCTGAGCGTTGATGAAGGGATTCATCCCGAGGCTGATGAGCACCGGGACGGTCCCGAGGACATAGACGCGGAAATAGTCAAGGGCAAAGGACAGGGTGAGGCTGTCCCCGCCCAGCCATACAAGGAACAGGGGCGCTCCCAGAAACATGACGGCCGAAAGGAAAGCGCCCGTCATCAGGAGCATGGTAAAGGCGCAGTTCGTGATGGACTGCGCCTTGAGGTCATCCCCTTCTCCCCGGGCGATGGTGGCCAGGGTGGCCCCGCCCGTGCTGAAAAGATTGGCAAACGCGTTGATCAGGGTGATCAGCGGGAAGGATATCCCCAGTCCCGTCAGGGCCAGGGTACCGTTCCCGGGCATATTGCCGATATAGATCCGGTCAACGATATTGTAGAGCACATGCACCAGCTCCGCCAGGGTGATCGGAAGTCCCAGGCGGATGATGGTCTTCAGTATGCTTCCCTTGGAGAAATCTCCCTTCGTGTCACTCATCGGATCCCGATCCCGCTTCGGCCTGCTCCTCAAGAAATCTCTTGACCCGGAGAGAAGCGGCGTAAGCCCTGTTCTTGCCCACCTTTTCCTGTGCTCGTGCACGGGCCTCTTTCAGGGATGCCCCCGCGAGCAGCTGTTCGAAGATCAGCGCTTCCGGAGTCGATACGGGCTCCTCTTTTTCCGGAGCAGGTACGTTTTTCACGTCCATCACCAGGCAGTACTCGCCTTTGGCGCTGTTCGTGTCCGCCGTAAGAAGGGAAAGCACCTCGCCGGGCGTGCCCCTGTAGGAGCGCTCATGGAGCTTGGTCATTTCCGCGCACAGGCACAGTCGCGCGCCGGGAAGCGTATCCCGCACGGCCTCCACCAGGTCTTTGACGCGGAACGGCGATTCATAGACCACCGCGCAGATCCCTCTTTCCCCGATGGCGCGGAGTTTTTCCTCCAGAGGACGCTTTTCCCTGGGCAGGAAACCGTAAAACGAAAACTCCGTGACCTCGAACCCGCTGACAGCCAGAGCCGCGGCCGCCGCGCAGGGACCGGGCACGGCAACGACATCGATCCCCTCTTCCCTGCACCTGTTCACCAGGGCCCATCCGGGATCGGATACGCAGGGCGTGCCGGCGTCCGTCACCAGGGCGGCGTCGATATCCTCCCGGAGCATCCTTTCGACGATATGGGGCGCCACGCCGCTTTCGTTGTGCCGGTGGCTGGACACGAGGGGCGTATGGATATCAAAAGCGCTCAGGAGCTTCATCGTGACCCGGGTATCCTCCGCCGCGATCAGGGACACCTGCCTGAGCGTCTCCAGAGCGCGGGGGCTCAGATCCTTCAGATTGCCGATGGGGGTCGCCACCACGTAAAGCGTGCTCATGTCAGATCAGCACCCGCCTTCTCAAACACCCGGAGCAGAGCGCTGCGGGCCCTCGGATTGGCCTGAGTTTCATCTTCGCCGGGCTTGACGGCACCGCCGAAAAGCACCCGGCCCACCGGCTTCCTCCCGCAGGTGCATACCGGGGCTTTCGGCGGACACACACAGGGATACTGCAGGCTCCGGAACGTGTTCTTGACGATGCGGTCCTCGATGGAATGAAAAGTGATCACACACAGACGGCCGCCCGGCTCAAGGCAGTCCACCCAGTCCCGCAGGGCCTTTTCAAGAGGCGCTATCTCGTCGTTCACCGCGATGCGCACCGCCTGGAAAGTCCTTCTGGCGCTGTGCCCTGGATCCTTCATGCGGACCGCTTTGGGGATCGCCGCGTCCACCACGCGCACCAGATCCATCGTGGTCCGGATCGGCGCGGCCTTTCGTTTCTCACACAGCACCGACGCGATCCGGGCAGCCCATTTCTCGTCCGCGTAATCGCGCAGCACGCGCGTCAGTTCCTTTTCATCGACCGACGAAAGATAATCCGCCGCCGTCATGCCCCGGCTCCTGTCCATGCGCATGTCCAGCAGGGCGTCTTCATGATAGCTGAAGCCCCGGTCCGCCTCATCGAGCTGATGGGATGACACCCCCAGGTCGATCAGGCCGCCGGACAGCGCCGTGCCGGGCGGCAGGAGCGATGCCACGTCATGGAAATTGCCGTGGATCGGATGAAAAGCGCCGTACGCGCTCAGCCGGGCGGAAGCGAAACGGATCGCTTCCTCATCCCGGTCGATCCCGTACAGCGCGCCGCGGCCCTCCATGGCCCGGAGGATGAGCTCGCTGTGGCCGCCGCCGCCCAGGGTCCCGTCCGCGTAGACGCCGCCGGGGCGTGGAGAGAGCGCGGAGATCACCTCCGTTGCCATGACAGGCACATGGTACCCTGTATTATTCATGGAGTTTCCCGATGCGGTTCTCAAGGGTGGCCAGCATCTCCCGGTTCTTCAGGATCTTCTGCTTTTCGGCCTCCACCAGCTGCTGGGGCGCTTTGGCGACGAAGCCGGCGTTGCTGAGCTTGCCTTCGCCCCGACGGATCTCGTCCAGGAGCCTGTCCTTTTCTTTCGTGAGGCGCTTGAGCTCCGCGGCGATATCCACCAGTTCTCCCAGGGGGATGAAGTATTCCCCGGCGGCACACACAGCCGTGACCGTGTTGCCCTCCGGCGTTTTGTCCTCCGGCAGGATCGACAGCGTGCTCACGCCCGCCAGGCGCCTGAAGGCGTTTTCCTGGGACATAAGGACCGGGCCCATATCCCCGGAGGGATGGACCATCAGCTGGGCGCGGTGCCCGGGCTGGACATTCATCCCGGCGCGCAGGTTGCGGATGGAGCGGATCATGTCCATGACGTCGTCCATCATTTTCGCTTCCGCCGGGCTGTCCCACTCATCCCTCACCTGAGGCCAGGCGCTGAGCATGCAGGATTCTCCCTTATGCCCGGGCAGGTACGCGTAGATCTCCTCGGTGATGAAGGGCATGAAGGGATGCAGCAGCTGCGTCAGGCCGCTGAGCACGGTGATCAGCACCGCCTGCACATTGGCCTTGCGGGCGGCATCATCGCCGTTCAGGCCGGATTTGCTCATTTCGATGTACCAGTCACAGAACTCGCTCCAGGCGAAGTCATAGATCTTCTGGGCGGCAAGGCCATAGTCCGCTTCGGAGAAGTTGGCGGTCACCTGCCTGACGGTCTCCTGATACCGGGTCAGGATCCACTGATCCTCCAGGCGCAGCGCCGATGTATCCACCGCCTGCACCTGATCGGGGCAGTTCATCATCACGAAACGGGCGGCGTTCCAGATCTTGTTGGCGAAGTTCCGGGCCATCTCCACCTTTTCCGTGCTGAACCGGGTATCATTGCCCGGGCTGATGCCCTGCACCAGGGAGAAGCGCAGCGCGTCCGCGCCGTATTTGTCGATGATCTCCAGGGGATCGATGCCGTTGCCCAGGGACTTGGACATCTTCCTCCCCAGGGCGTCGCGCACCAGGCCGTGGATCACCACCGTGTCGAAGGGGGCCTTGCCCATCTGCTCCACACCGGAGAAGATCATCCTGGCGACCCAGAAGAAGATGATATCGTAGCCCGTCACCAGCGTGCTGGTGGGATAGAAGTACTTCAGGTCTTCGGTCTCCTCCGGCCAGCCGAGCGTGGAGAAGGGCCAGAGCGCCGAGGAGAACCAGGTGTCCAGCACGTCCTCATCCTGCCTGAGAGCGCCGCCGCAGTGCGGGCAGGCCGCCGGATCCTCGCGGGACACGATCGTTTCGCCGCAGGTGTCGCAGTACCAGGCGGGAATGCGGTGGCCCCACCACAGATGACGGCTGATGCACCAGTCGCGCACGTTCTCCATCCAGTTGTAGTAGATCTTGCTGAACCTCTCCGGCACGAAACGGGTCTCGCCGCTCCTCACGGCTTCGATCGCCGGGCCGGCCAGGGGCTCCATCTTCACGAACCACTGCTTGCTGACCATGGGCTCCACCACCTCGTGGCAGCGGTAGCAGGTGCCCACCTCGTGGCGGATCGCTTCCAC
>CADCQZ010000171.1 GCA_902803675.1 uncultured Eubacteriales bacterium | reverse complement strand
CGCATGGGGCCGTCTGCGGAAAGCTCGATGGACGCGCCGGGCACGAAAGTCCCCGCGGCCATGATGACCTGATCCTGATATCCGGGCATGTCCCAGGGCTCGGGAAGAGCGTTCGAATCGACGGGAGAAGCGGATTGGATCCCCTGGCAGAAAGCGATCAGCCTGCCGGGGGTCTTCATTTGTATGGCCTGGATGATATCACCGCGCTCCCCATCGAAGGCGGGGCTCGTCAGATACCCCAGTCTGTCAAAGACCCTGGCGGCGAGAACCGCTGTTTTCAGTGCCTGATTGACCGCGTGGGGCGCCATGAACAACCCCTGATAGAACGGCCTGTAGCTGCCGGCGTAGCTTCCCTCTTCACGCCCGATACCGGGAGCGGTCAGTGCGCCTTCGATCATGCCGATGGCTTTTGATGTGCCGCAAAGATAACCGCCGGTGGGCGCGATACCGCCCCCTGGGTTTTTGATGAGGCTGCCGGCGCAGACATCGGCCCCCCAGTGGGTGGGCTCTTCGGCGGAGGTGAACTCCCCGTAGCAGTTGTCCACCAGGATCATGGCGCCGGGAACGCGCTCATGCAGGAAGCGCACCGCGTTTTTGATCTGCTCCGGCCTGAGGGCGGACCGCCAGGCATAGCCTCTGCTGCGCTGGATCGTGATCAGCTTCGTGGCGGGCGTGGCAGCAGCAGCCGCTTTCTCAAGGTCAATGGAACCATCCGGGAGAAGATCGGTCTGGATATAGTCTACGCCGCGTTCTTTGAGATTGCCGGGCGCGCTGCCGCTGATCCCGAGGACCGTCTGCAGCGTATCATAGGGCGTGCCGGTCACGCTCAGGATCTGGTCTCCGGGCCTGGTGAGCCCGAAGAGAGCCAGCGACAGGGCATGAGTCCCGCTGACGATATGAGGACGGACGATCGCGTCTTCGGATCCGAAGATCCTGGAAAAAATCCTTTCCAGCGTATCCCGGGCGATATCATCATAGCCATAGCCTTCGGAAGGGGAAAAATGTCTTACAGCCACGTTCTCCTCCTGAAAAGCCTTCAGTATGCGGCGGGTGTTTTCTCTTTCTGTTTCATCGAGCTTCTCAAAAACGGCGCGGCAGTCGTTTTCGCATTCGCTCAAAAACAGACTTTGTTCTTTTTCATTCATAAAGTGCCTTCTTTCACGGTTTATCATCGAAACCTGAACGTTGTTCCGGGCCATCATATCACATCGATCCGTTTCAGGCAATCGCATGTTCTCTTACGATCAGTGATTTTGGGCTTTACTTTCACGCTTTAATGTGTTAAAATGCATGAAAGAAAATCGGGAGGGGCGTTTTGATGGACGGAACGAAAACAGATACGTCAGTTCACCAGATGTACAAGGCGATCGTTGACCTGAGAGATGAAGAGGAGTGCCGGCGCTTTTTTGAGGAACTTTGCACCGACACCGAACTCAGAAGCCTGAAAAACCGCTTTGACGTGGCGGTGGCTCTGCTTCAGGACAAGGCCTATATGGAGATCCTCAAGCAAAGCGCCACCAGTACGGCGACCATCAGCAGGGTCAGGAGAAATATACTGAACAATGATCGGTGCGTGATGCGTGACGTGATATTCCGGAACGGATTTGCCGCCGACACAGGAAAACAGGAGGATAAAAAATGAAAAGACTGATGCTTGGCAACGCCGCCGCGGCCAGAGGGCTGTATGAGGCTGGCTGCGGTTTCGTGAGCAGTTATCCCGGAACGCCCAGTACGGAGATCACGGAGGAAGCCGCGAAATACGACGAGATCTACTGTGAATGGGCGCCCAACGAGAAAGTCGCTCTCGAAGCGGCATTCGGCGCGAGCCTGGCGGGCAGGCGCTCTTTCTGCGGCATGAAGCATGTGGGGCTCAATGTGGCGGCCGATCCGCTGTTCACCATCTCCTACACAGGCGTCAACGCGGGGCTCATCATCGGCGTGGCGGATGACGCCGGCATGCATTCCTCCCAGAACGAGCAGGATTCCAGGCACTATGCCAAAGCGGCGAAGGTGCCCATGCTGGAACCGTCCGATTCCTCCGAAGCGCTTCTTTTCGCCCGGGAAGCTTACAGGATCTCCGAAGGATTCGACACACCGGTGTTCCTGAAAATGTGCACGCGGATCGCTCATTCCCAGTCCATCGTGGAGACCGGTGAAAGGATCGAAGCTCCCGAGAAACATTACGAGAAAAACATACCAAAGTATGTTATGATGCCCGGAAACGCCATCAAGCGTCACCCCATCGTGGAAGAACGCACGCGGAAGCTGATCGAGTTCGCCGAAACATCGTCCCTGAACAGGATCGACGAGGGCAGCGACGATGCCGTCGGATTCATCTCCTCCTCCACATCGTATCAGTACGTCAAGGAGGTTTTCGGTGACAGGTATCCGGTGCTGAAGCTGGGCATGATATGGCCTCTGCCGGTCAAGAAGATCCTTGATTTTGCGGCAAAAGTCAAAAAGCTCGTGGTCGTGGAAGAGCTGGATCCTTTCATCGAGGAACACTGCCGGATCATCGGCCTCGATCCGGTGGGAAAGGACGTATTCCCTGTTGAGGGCGAGCTGAGCCAGGGGCTTTTGACCCGGATCATGGGCCTTGAGGAAAAGAAAAACAGCGCGCTGAGCGAAGCACTTCCTCCAAGGCCGCCGGTCATGTGCGCGGGATGTCCGCACCGCGGATTGTTCTATACCCTCAAACGGAACCACCTGACCGTGCTGGGAGATATCGGATGCTACACCCTGGGGGCCGTCGCGCCGCTGCAGACCATCGAGATGACCGCGTGCATGGGCGCTTCGGTATCCGGGATCCACGGTTTCAACAAAGCCACTGACGGCGAAAAGGAAAACAGCACCGTCGCCGTGATCGGCGACTCCACCTTCATGCACTCCGGCATGACGGGACTGGCGAATATCGCGTATAACCAGTCCAATTCCACGGTGATCATCCTGGACAATTCCATCACCGGCATGACAGGTCATCAGCAGAATCCCACGACAGGCTACAACATCAAAGGCGATCCCGCGGGGAAGATCGATCTGGAGAGCCTGTGCAGGGCGATGGGCATCAAAAGGGTGCGGGTGGTCGACCCATATGACCTGGCGGCATGCGACAGGGCGGTCAAGGAAGAGTGTGCTGTTTCCGAGCCTTCGGTGATCATTTCAAGACGTCCGTGCGCGCTCCTCAAATACGTAAAACACGCGCCCCCGCTCGTCATCGATAAAGAAAAATGCAGGGGATGCAAAGCCTGCATGCAGATCGGGTGCCCGGCCATATCCATGAAGGACGGGAAAGCCAGGGTGGACGCGACGCTCTGCGTCGGCTGCGGCGTATGCTCCCAGCTGTGCAGGTTCGACGCTTTCGAGGGAGGTAAATAACATGGAGACCAGAAATATCATGATCGTCGGCGTCGGCGGCCAGGGAAGTCTGCTGGCGAGCAAGCTTCTGGGGCAGCTCTTCCTGCAGGAAGGATTCGATGTGAAGGTCAGTGAAGTCCACGGCATGTCGCAGCGCGGCGGAAGCGTCGTCACATATGTCCGCTACGGCAGCAAGGTGTTTTCTCCCGTCATAGACAAGGGCGAAGCGGATATGATCATATCCTTTGAGCTCCTCGAAGCCGCCCGGTGGCTGCCGTTTTTAAGATCAGGCGGCAAGATCATCACCAACATCCAGCAGATCGATCCGATGCCCGTGGTGACCGGTGCCATGCGGTATCCGGAGGATCTTCTTGAGAAAATGCGGGATCTGGGCGCGGATGTGGACGCCGTGGACGGCCTGAAGATCGCCCGTGAAGCCGGAAGCCCCAAAGCCGTGAACGTGGT
>CADCQZ010000170.1 GCA_902803675.1 uncultured Eubacteriales bacterium | reverse complement strand
GCGGCCGCCCTCTCCCACAGCTCCGCCGCCTCCTGATGGTGCCCCCGGGCATAGAGGATCGTGGCCAGAAGATCCGCCGCCGCGGCGCTCCCCGGCCGCGCTTTCACGGCCCACCTGAGCGCTTCCGCCTCCAGGGGGCGGGCGGGATACGCGATGCCGCAGCCCTCCGGCAGGCTGTCCAGCAGCCCTTCATTCCCCGTCAGCCGGGCGAGAAGGATCTGCGTCACGCTCGTCTTCTCCGGAAGGGTCTCAAGGGCCCGCACCGCCAGGTCCTTTTCGCCCAGGGCCAGGAGGTCCTCCGTGATATCCAGGCAGGCCTGGGCCCTGTCCTCGCCGACGCCGCTCCAGAACGCGTCCGCGGCTCCCAGCTTCATCAGGCGCGCCGGCTGGCACAGGGGATCCGCCTTCAAAAGCGCGTCCAGGATATCCTCCGCTTCCTTGAGGCCCAGATGCCTCCCCGCGGCGGCCAGGATGAGGCGCGCCGTCTCGTTGGCGCCGTGGGCCTCCAGGGCTTCCCGGGCGAGACGCTCCGCATCCGGATAGTCCCCCCGCCGGCAGGCGATCATCGCCGCGCGGGTCAGGGCGCGGCTGCGGCTGTCCTGTGCCCAGGCGGAGCCCCGGTACCATCCGTAGGCTTCATCGTCCCGGCCCAGGGCCTCCAGGATGCGGCCCGTCAGGTACTGGATCTCCCCGCTCTCGGGATGGTAATTGCGCCAGGTCACCTTCCGCCAGGCCCGCTCCGCCGATCGAAGGGCCGCCTCCGGCCGCAGGTGCTCCAGCTCCCACGCCGCCAGCAGCGTCAGGGCCGGCACATATTCCGGATCCAGCTCCAGGGCTTTTTTGAGATACCCGTCCGGCCGGGCCGCCGGGTCCCGGTACTGCTCCGCGTGCACCGCCATGAGGGTCGCTTCCTGGGCGGTGCGCATTTGGTCCAGGGACGGGTTGTCCGGCAGGGTGGAGGGCAGGCGGGGAGCGCGCTTCCCGGGCCTTATATACTTCATCAGGCAGCGCCCGGACGCGTCCTTGAGCTCCATCACGAGCACTTCCCCTTCCGCCGGCAGGGCGATGATCTCATCCGGCCCCGCCTTGACGGGATGCTCAATGCCGTCCACTGTCAGGGTCCCCGCAAAAGGCACCGTCGCCTGCAGGCGCACCTGCCCGTCCCCCAGGGCGACGGCCGCCTCGGCGCAGGCGCATATGGGCAGGCCCAGATCCCCCACCGGGTACCACATCTGGCTGAAGCTCTTGCCCTCATAGGGCATCAGCCAGTTAAAATCCGGCTGGTTCAGGGAATAGCTGGAGGCCATCAGCTCCGCGTAGGGCCCGTCCGTATCCGTCAGGGCCTTTTCCCAGCTCTCGCTGAGCTGGTTGTAGGCCCAGGTGAACATCTTTTTGCCCACGGACACGTACCGGTCCGCCACGTGGATCACGCCGCAGCGCTTCCCCTCGTCATACCCGCCGAAAAAGTCATATCCCGTCTCCCCGCAGAAGTACGAGGTGGGCTGCCGGGTGTTTTTATGGTAGCTCAGGTCCGTCCCCTGCCCCATGCGGATGCCGTTGTACACCCCGGAGGCCACGGGATAGGTGGTCACGTTCTTGCGGTAGTGGAACTGCACGTAGTCCACGTCCGGCGGGAACACCAGGCGGTAGTCCTCGTTCACCGGCACGGCGGCGTTCTCCCACCACAGGAAGGACCGCCGCTGAGGTGTGCGGTTGTACACCTTCATCCGGGTATCGAACCGGGCCTCCCCGGGCTTCAGGCACACCCCCACCATGCCCTTCATCCGGTCCAGGGGCTCATTGTCCCCCATCCACACGGTGACGGAGCCGTCCCCGCCTTCCTCCACGCTCACGTCCACGGGCATGTAGGTGCCCGGCCGGTGGTGGCAGGGCCAGTTGAACTCGCACCCGCCGGAGATCCAGCTGCCCAGAAGGCCGATGAGGGCCGGCTTGATCACGTGCTGCTTATAGAAAAAATCATACCCCGTGCGCTTGTCGAAAGCCGAATAGATCCGGCCCCCCAGCTCCGGCATCATCTCGATCCTCAGGTACTCGTTCTCCAGAGTGATCACCCTCAGGGGCTTCATCTCCTTCCGGCTCCGGTCCACCCCCATGACCACCTTGTTGGGATAGGGATCGCCCGACGAGCGCTGATGCACCCGGTTTTCGGCGAACATGGGCATCTGTTCCGCCCCGGCCATCCCATAAACGGGAAACAGCCTCTTTTCATCCCTGACGGCCACACGGTCCATAACGGTATCCCCCTTTTGACGCGTTTTTCCTTCTGTATAGATTAGCAGTTTTTCCCTCCGTTGAAAAGCCTTTTTCGTTTGTAAAATCACGCCCGGCCCGGCGCGCGGCGCTAAAAAGGGCTTGCGCTTTCATGGCCCGCATGATAAAATATCGGCAGATTTGAGCGCCGCTGACATTTCACAATTTCAAAAGGGAAGCTCTGTCCCTTGAAGACCGTACGGAAAGAGGCGTTGCAATTGAGTCAACAATCGGCTGTCCATACCCGCCCCGGAGGCAGGCGGAATATATTCAATTCCTCCATGAAGCGCAGGCAGATCAGGAACCAGATCTGGCAGAACCGCTATATCTACCTGATGGTCATCCCCGTGATGGTCTACCTGATCCTGTTCAAATACATGCCCATGTATTACCTGCGGGCCTCCTTCTACGACTATAAGCTGCTCAAGGGCTTTGAGGGCTCCAAGTACGTGGGCCTCAAGTGGTTCGAGCGCCTGCTGGGGTCCCCGGAGCTGTGGCAGTACATCCGCAACACCCTGACGCTCAACAGCCTGTCCCTGCTCATCTGCTTCCCCGCGCCCCTGGTGTTCGCCCTGCTGCTCAACGAGCTGAGGAACATCCACTACAAGAAATTCGTCCAGACCGTCAGCTACATGCCCCACTTCATCTCCACCGTGGTGCTGGTGAGCATCATCAACAATATCTGCTCCCCGTCCATGGGCACCCTGGCGAAGATCTTCCGGATGCTGGGCAAAACGCCCATCAACTTCCTCTCCGATCCGGACTACTTCTACGGCGTCAACCTCGTCTCCGGCGTGTGGCAGACCGTGGGCTGGAACGCCGTCATCTACATCTCCGCCATCTCCGGCATCGACCAGACGCTCTATGAGGCCGCGAAGATCGACGGCGCCAACAAATGGAAGCAGGTGCTCCACGTGACCATCCCGGGCATCCTGCCCACCTTCATCCTGCTGCTCATCATGCAGATCGGGCAGATGCTCAACTGCGTGTTCGACAAGATCTACCTGCTGCAGAACACCCTCAATCTCCAGGTGTCCGAGATGCTGCCCACCTACGTGTACAAGATCGGCATGGAGGGCCACAAGTACGGCCTGGCCACCGCCGGCGGCCTGTTCAACTCGGTGGTGTCCCTGATCCTGGTGCTGCTGGCCAACTTCGTCAGCCGCAAGGTGTCCGAGACCTCCCTATTCTAAAAGAAAGGAGCGCGAAATATGTCCGCCGTCACCGTCAAAAAGCGCCGCAGGCACGAAGATGATTTCATCAAGCGCTCCCGGGGGGAGAAGATCTTCAACGTCTGCAACATCATTTTCATGCTGCTGCTGCTCATTTTCCTTTTGTACCCGGTGCTCAACGTCATCTCCATCTCCGTCTCCAATGAGACCCAGGTCATGGCGGCCAACGTGACCTTCTACCCCATCGGCTACAACCCCCAGGCCTACACCACCATCTTCAAGGACAACGAGTTGTGGCACTCCATCTGGAACACCGCCTTCGTGTCCGGCGTGGGCTGCGTGCTCAGCCTGATCGCGCTGTCGATCGCCGCCTATCCCCTGGCCTTCGGCCGGTTCTACGGCAAGAAGATCTACACCATGGCCATCATGATCACCATGTGGTTCCAGGGCGGCATCGTGCCCATGTTCCTGACCATGCAGTCCCTGGGGCTGTATGACAATCTGTGGGCCCTGATCCTGCACGGCCTCATCAGCGCCTACAACGTGGTGATCATCCGCAGCTACTTCTCCTCCATCCCCATGAGCGTCATCGAGAGCGCCCGCATCGACGGCGCCAACGATTTCAGGATCCTGTTCCGCCTGGTGATCCCGCTGTCCAAGCCCGTGCTGGCCACCGTGGCCCTGTGGGTGATCGTGGGCCACTGGAACGACTACATGAACCCCCTGATCCTGGTGTCCTCCACCGCCAACAAGACGCTGCAGCTGGAGCTCAAGTCCCTGGTGCTGGCGGCGGAATCCTCCACCAGCAACCTGTCCACCCTGTCCAAGTCCGAGGCCATGAAGGGCGTGGCGGCCCTCAACACCCAGATCAAGAACGCCGTGCTGGTGGTGTCCATGATCCCGATGATCGCCATCTACCCCTTCATCCAGCGGTTCTTCGTGTCCGGCGTGATGCTGGGCTCCGTCAAGGGTTAGTTTTCCCCAGCGCCCACAGGAGACGCTGAGAGAATAAAAAATTTTATAGGAGGCTGAACCATGAAGAAGATCGTATCCCTGGTACTGGCACTGGCTATGCTGATGTCTGTATCCGCCGCTTTCGCGACCGCCACCGATGATGTGGGCGGCATGGCGGCGAACTGGTGGAAAGATGTCGAGATCGCGCCCAGCGAAGAGTTCTATGTGGACGGCGGCATCACCTTCACCATGACCGGCATCCACTACAACCAGTACGCCAAAGAGTTCGACGGCTGCTACTACCTGCCCAGCGTGGAAAAGAAGACCGGCGTGCACTGGGACATCGACTGGCGCACCAGTGACGGCTACGCTTCCATCGTGAGCACCATCCTGGCCAACGCTTCCTCCGATGTGAAGAACCTGCCCGACGTGATCCAGCCCGGTGCCTACGGCATCTCCGCCCTGGCGAACGACGGCGCCATCATCCCCCTGGATGACTATCTGGATCTGATCCCCAACGTGGTGGCCGCTGTGGGCGACAGGCTCTCCAGCTGGGCCAGCGCCGACGGCCACATCTACGCCATCCCCACCATCGTGAACGTCCCCGGCTCCCAGTCCATGACCTTCCGTAAGGACTGGGCCCAGAAGCTGCAGGCGATGGGCGTCATCGACTTTGACACCCCCGACACCTGGGATCAGTGGAAAGCCTTCTGGTACGGCGTGCGCGACAACGATGTGAACGGCAACGGCGATCCCTCCGACGAGATCCCGCTGGTGCTGGAGATGGGCGAGAGCGGCGAGCGCTGCCTGCACATCCTGCTCAATGCGTTCGGCATCAAGGCCTCCAGCGACGCGCAGTTCTGCGTGCTGGACGACGGCACCTACACCATGGTGTATGAGCATCCCCGCTATAAGGACTTCCTGACCGCCGTGCAGGAGCTGTACAAGGACGGCATCATCGATCAGGAGTTCGCCACCCGCAAGCAGGCCGACATGTACATCGTCATGGCGGCTGACAAGTGCGCTTCCTGCTTCACCTGGGCCCAGATGAG
>CADCQZ010000169.1 GCA_902803675.1 uncultured Eubacteriales bacterium | reverse complement strand
TTTTCCGTACAAACCGCCGTATCTAAATTGTATTTCTCCGGCAGCGTATTGACACGCGAACACCGGCTTGCTATAATCTGTAAAAAGAAACCGGTTAACCTTACCATATTTGACATGAAAGGACTGTTCCATGTCCTGCAGCATCGCCGACATCGCGAAAAAAGCCGGAGTGTCCACCACCACCGTTTCCCGGGTGATCAACGGGATCACCCGCGGCGTCAGCCCCGGGACCCGGGAGAGGGTGCTCCACGTCATCTATGAGATGAACTACCGCCCCAACCTGGCCGCCAGGGGCATCGCCCGGTCACGCAGCGGGATCATCGGCGTGATCATCCCGGACATCGCCAATCTGTTCTACCCCCAGGTGCTCCGCAGCATCGACGATACCATCGCCTCCCGGGGCTACAGCATGATGCTGTGCGGCTCGGGGGCGGATCCCGAACGGGAAAAACAGCAGCTGATGGCCATGGTGGACAACCGCGTGGAGGGGGTCATCCTCTGCAGCGGCGTGAGCAACGAGGCCTTCCTGAAGGAATACCGGGCCTACAGGATGCCGCTGGTGATGATCGGCCGCAGCTTCGACATGAAATACGCGGACGGATGCGTGTCCGGCGACAACGAGGGCGGCATGACGCGTTCGGTCTCCTACCTGATCGGCCACGGGCACCGGGACATCCTCTACCTGGACGGATCATCATCGGTGGCCGGTCCCATGCAGCGGCTCAAGGGTTATTCAAGAGCGCTGGAGGAGCACGGCATCCCGCCCCGGCCGGAGCTCATCCGCCAGGGAGAGTTCTCCATCGCATACGGCTTCGACACCGTCAAAAGGCTGATGGAGGAGCAGGTGACCTTCACCGCCGTGGCGGCCGGCAGCGACCTGATCGCCATCGGCGCGGTCAAGGCCCTGAAGCTTAAGGGCAGGCTCATCCCCCGCGATGTCGAGGTGACGGGCTTTGACGATATCGACCTGAGCCGCATCTATGAGCCCAATATATCCACCGTGTCCAAGCCCCACGCGCGGATGGCTCAGACCGCCGCCCAAATGCTGCTGGACATCATCGAGGGAAAGCCCCCCGCGAACACCCGGGTCACCGCGGAGGCCGAGCTGGTCCTGAGGGACACCACACGCACCCATGAAGGAGATGAGATGACATGAGCACCGCTATCATCCGTCCCGACCGCGGCAGATCCCTCCCCCGGAGGATCTGGGAATACCGCGTCATCTACCTGATGCTCCTGCCCACAGTCCTGTACTTCATCCTGTTCAAATTCAGGGCCGTATGGGGCATGAAGCTGGCGTTCTACGACTACCGCCCCCGGGGGGATGACGTGTTCGTGGGCTGGAAATACTTTACCCAGGTGTTCTCCTCCCCCACCTTCGGCACGATCATCTGGAACACGGTCAAGATCAACCTGATGCGGACGCTGCTGAACTGGTTTTTCCCGGTGGTGTTCGCCATCATGCAGCATGAGGTGCAGCACAGGTTTTTCCGCAAGTCCGTGCAGGTGGTATCCTACCTTCCCCACTTCCTCAGCTGGGTGGTGATCTACGGCATCTGGGCCAGCGCCATGCAGTACGGCGGCCTGATGAACAACATCTACGACCTGTTCGGCCGGGAATACAAGAACCTGCTGCTGCGCAGCGACACCATCGTGGGCGTGATCGGCGCCTCCTCCCTGTGGCGCAATATCGGGTGGGACTCCATCATCTACCTGGCCGCCATCCTGGCGATCGACACCACGCTGTACGACGCGGCCACCGTGGACGGCGCCAACCGCTGGCAGACCATCCGCCACGTGATCCTGCCGGCCCTGGTGCCCACCATGGCGACCATCCTGATCCTTAACTGCGGATACATCATGGACGCGGGCGTGGACCAGATCCTGGTGTTCCAGAACACCGCGGTGCAGAACAGGATCGAGGTGCTGGACACCTACGTGTACCGGGTCGGTCTTCTCCAGGGCAGCTATTCCTTCTCGTCCGCGGCCGGCCTGTTCAAGAGCGCGGTGGGGCTCGTGTTCGTCATCGCGGCCCGCACCGCTTCCGGCAGGCTGACCCGCGCGGACGCTTCCCGATAAGGAGGTGGCAGACATGAGCGCCGTATCCGTCAAAACAAAGCGCGGCAACCGCATCCGCAACATCACCCCGGGCCTGATCCTCATCTACATCATCATGGTGTTCCTGTGCCTGGTGATCCTGGTGCCCCTCCTCAACCTGGTGGCCAAATCCTTCTGCGACCCCCTGCTGGTGAGCCATATGAACGGCTATCAGATCTGGCCAGAGAAGTTCTCCCTGGTGCACTACCAGGTCATCATGAGCACGAACACCATCTGGCGCGCGGTTTTGAACAGCCTGATCATCACCCTGTGCGGCACGGCCCTGAGCGTGGTGCTGACCTGCTCGAGCGCCTACGCTCTCACCCGTCCCGGGCTGCCGGGGAAAAAGCTGCTGATGGGCTTTTTCCTGGCCATGATGGTGCTGTCCGCCCCCATCCTGCAGTGGTACCTGGTGATGCGCGGGTACAAGCTGATCAACAACCGCCTCTCCATGATCCTCTACGGCTGCGTGGACGTGTACAACATGATCCTGCTGATGCGCTTCTTCGAGGAGACGCCCCAGGCGATCCTGGAAGCGGCCAGGGTGGACGGGGCCGGTGACTGGACGCTGCTGTTCAGGATCTTCATCCCCCTCAACAAGGTGCCCATCATCACGATCATGCTGTTCTACATCGTACCCAAATGGAACGAGTATTTCGCCAGCGGCGTGTTCCTGCCCGCGCCGGACGTGCAGGTGCTGCAGTGCTACCTCAGGGAGTTCGTCGTCAACAACAATTCCGAGGCCCTGAGCAAGGACATCTACGCCCTGTTCCGCGACCTCAACCTGTCGGCGCTGCAGAACGCCACCATCGTGATCAGCATCATCCCGCTGTTGTGCCTGTACCCCACCATCCTCAAGTACTTCACCAGCGGGGTGCTGGCCGGCGGCGTCAAGGAATAAGTGCCCATCCGCGCGTGTTTCGGGCCGCGGCGGTTCCGCGGCACCGCTCCTGAAACGCGCAGGCGAGCGGATCACATTCTACGCGGAAAAGAACAGGAGGAAAGGTATGAAAAAGGTCTTAGCTCTCGCACTGGCATTTCTGATGGCGTTCGGCCTGATGGGCGCGGCCCTGGCGGATGACGTCACCACCCTGAAGGTCCTGGTACGCACCGGTGACCTGACCGCCTACCAGCCGGGCATCGACGCCCTCAACGCCAAGCTGGCGGACGCCGGCCTCAAGGTGAAGCTGGAATGGATCGGCCAGGCATCCTCCGGGTATCCGGATTTCGTCAACAACATGCTGCTGACCTGGGACGAAAGCGAAGTGTATGACCTGATCTACGTGCAGGGCACCGCGATCGATCCCGGCTACCTGGGCAGCCTGGGGCTGCTGGTGGACATGACCGATCTTCTGGCCAATTCCGCCAACGCCAAGGCCATCTATGACAACGACCCGATCCTGCAGGCCCAGTTCGCCAGCTGCCCCTATCTGATGTGGCCCTCCCAGGTCAACAAGGTGCTCCAGTTCCGCACGGACGCCCTGAAAGCCTGCCCGAGCTGGGAAAGCTTCCTCGCGAACCCGGATCAGGCCGCCTACACCGCTCTGTTCAACGAGCTGGCGGCCCAGAGCTATGAGGGCGCCCTCACCACCCAGGGCATCGATTACCTCTTCGACACCGGCATCGACGGCGGTTTCGGCATCACCGCCACCTGGCTCAAACAGGATGACGGCTCCTTCGTGTACAGCCGCGTGAGCGACAATTTCCTCAAGGAGCTCCAGTGGTGGCGTGAGCTCTACGTATCCGGCGCCCTGCACGCCAACTTTGCCACCGACAACTGGGAGAGCATGGAGAACGCCCTGTACACCGGCAAGGTCGCCGGCATCGCCATGAAGGGCGGCGCCTACACCGTATACTATGAGACCAACACCGTGCAGAACTTCGGTGAGGACGCCAGCCTGACCATCCTGCCGCCCATGGTATCCCCCGAGGGCGCCCAGCAGTACAAGATCACGTCCAACAAGTTCGACCGCGGCTGGGTCATCTCCACCACCTGCAAGGACACCCAGCTGGCCTTCGATGTGCTGGACTTCATGCTGGGCGAAGAAGGCCGCAAGTTCGACCTGTTCGGCGTGGAAGGCACGGACTATACGCTGAACGCGGACGGCACCTATGACCTGAAGGTCAACTCCTCCGAGACCAGCATCTACCGCATCTTCGACTCCGACGTGTTCGGCGGCATCGACGTGCAGGCCGTCACCACCGGCGTGCCCTACTGGCCGGCGCCCAGCTTCGCCTCCTCCGAGATGACCGCCAAATACGGCAAGGCGGACAACGACTTCGTGATCCCCGAGGAGTTCGTCACCTCCTGGACCGCTTGCGAGGCCCTGTGGAAGGAATTCGCCACCCAGTACATCCTGGGCGAGAAGACCGACGCCGACTGGCAGACTTTCGTGGACACCTGGGCAAGCTACGGCGGGGATCAGGTCGCCGCTTACGCCGCCACCGTCATCAAGTAAACTCTCACGACTTTTCCGGGGCGGGCCCTGCCCGCCCCGGAGCCTGTTTTTCAGCTATGACAGATCAGATCCCGCGTGTGATCGCCATGGACCTGGACGGCACGCTGCTCCCAAAGAGCAAGGTGATCACCGGCCATACCCTCAGCGTGCTCAGGGCCTGCCGTGAAAAGGGCTGCCTTCTTGTTTTCGCCACCGGCAGGACGTACGAGACAGCGAAAACATATCTTGACGCGGTGGAGCCCGACGCGGCCGTGCTGAGCTACGGCGCGCACGTGATCGTGAACGGCGGCACCGTGTTCCGCAGGTTCATGTCTCCCGCCGTCGCGAACCGGGTGCTCCGTCTCGCCGCGGACGCGGAATGTCTCCGCCTGCAGGATGAGACGGGGCAGCGCTATACCTGCGGCCGGGAGGAGGCGGGATGCCTTCCCCTGCGGCCCGATATCCCCGTCACGAAAAGGATCGACCATATCTGCGCCTGGAAACTGCCCGAGGAGCGCGCCTTTTCCATCGCCCGGGACACCCGCTGCTCCCTGAGCCAGGTATGCGGACCGTTATGGTGCAATTTTTCCGCTTACGGGTGCACGAAGGCCTCCGGCACGCGCCGCGCGTTCGGAGCGCTGGGGCTTGCCCCCGGCACGGGCATCGCTTTCGGGGACGAGGACTGTGACATCGGCTTTTTCAACATATGCGGCACGGGCGTCGCCATGGCGAACAGCGACGAAAGGACCCTCGCGGCGGCACGGTATGTGACCGGCAGCTGCGAGGAAGACGGCGTGGCCGCGTTTCTGGAACGGACTTACTTGAACGAATGAAGGGGTGAATGAAATGCTGACACGGGAACAACTGCGGAAGGACCCCGCCCTTCTGAGCGACAAGGCCCGGGGCGCGCTGTGCGGCCTGGCCATCGGCGATTCCTTCGGTGACGCCGCCCGCAAGCCGGACTACCAGCGGGACTACGGCATCACGACGGATTTCCATCCGGGCGAAGCCTGGAGCACGGACGACACGGAATTCGCCCTCATGGTGGCGGAGACCATCATCCGCGCCGGAGGGGACTTCACCGCTCGGGACGTGGAGGCCATGTGGCGCGAGCATGTGGTGGTGCAGGACGAGCTGCGCCGCGGCGGCGTCAGCGAGATGGACGCGGCCGCCAATCTCAGAAAGGGCATGCACGCCCCCCAGTCCGGCATGTACGGCACCCACACCTTTTCAGACGGCGCGGCCATGCGCTGCGGGCCCATCGGCATCTACTGCGCCGGGGATCCGGAAAAAGCGGCGGAACTGACCCGGATCGACGCCGAGATCAGCCACTGCCGGGACGGCGTCTGGGGCGCCCAGATCGTCGCGGCCGCCGTGGCGATGGCCATGGTGGACGCGCCCTTCGAGGACATCTTCGATATGACGCTGCGCATGCTCCCGGAGGAGTCCTGGATGAAAATGAAGCTCAAAGAGGCCTACGATATCGTGGACGCGGCCGGCGGCGACATCGCCGACGCCTGGATGCCCCTGCACGACCGCATGTTCTGCTCCTACAGGGCGGCCACACCGGAAGCCATCTCCGAGGCTCTGGGATGTCTGAAGCTCTCCCACTTAAGCTTTAAGAGCGGCGTCCTTCTGGCCACGAATTTCGGCCGGGATGCCGATACCATCGGAGCTGTGGTAGGCTGTATCCTGGGGGCCCGGTACGGGGCATCCTCCATCCCGCCCCACTGGCTGGAGCACACCCGCTACCCCACCGGCACCTGCCTGCAGTTCACCAGGGGCATCGACATATTCGAAAAGGCCGAGCAGCTCGCCGCGCTGATCCGCGGCTGATCATCGGAGGAAAAAGATGAGCAGGATACCCTCAGATTATATGGAACGCGTATACGCCGGCTGGCTGGCCAAGATCATCGGCATCCGCCTGGGCGCGGCCGTGGAGGGCTGGGACTACGAACGCATCGCCCAGCTCTTCGGGGAGCTGACCTGTTATCCGGCTTACTATAAGAATTTCGCCGCGGACGACGACAGCAACGGGCCCCTCTACTTTCTCAGGGCCCTGGAGGAAAAGCGCGGTGAGGAGCTCACGGCGCAGGACGTGGGCGAGGCACTGCTCAATTACGCCCCCTATGAGCACGGCTTTTTCTGGTGGGGCGGCTACGGCGTGTCCACCGAGCACACCGCCTATCTGAACCTGCGCCGCGGCATCAAAGCGCCTCAGAGCGGCAGCGCCGAGACCAATTCCTTAGCGGTGGCCGAACAGATCGGCGGGCAGATCTTCAGCGATACCTGGGGCCTGGTGGCGCCGGGCGATCCTGCCCTGGCCGCGAAACTGGCCGCGAAGGCCGCTTCCGTGACCCACGACAAAAACGGCGTCTACGGGGGCATGTTCGTGGCCGCGGCCATCAGCGCCGCCTTTACGGACCGGGATATCCGATCCGTGATCGAGACGGCCCTGAGCTTTATCCCGGAAGACTGCGAATACACCCGGGCCGTCAGGAGCGTGCTGCGTTTCCATGACGATCATCCCGACAGTCACTGGCGGGACTGCTTCAGGTATGTCCACGACAATTTCGGCTACGACCGCTACCCCGGGCTGTGCCACATCATCCCCAACTGCGCGGTCATGGCCCTGGCGATGGCCTACGGCGGCGGGGACTTCGAGGACACGCTGAACATCTGCAACATGTGCGGATGGGACACGGACTGCAACGTGGGCAACGTGGCCACGATCATGGGCGTACTGTGCGGCATCGACGCCATCGACACCGAAAAATGGATCCGCCCCGTCAACGACCTGTGCATCCGGTCGGGCGTGATGGGCGACATGAACATCACCGATATCCCCTACGGCGCCAGTTACATCGCTTCCCTCGCCTATCGGCTGGCCGGTGAGGAGATGCCCGAACGGTGGCGTCCCCTCCTGACAGAGAGGATCCGCGACTGCCACTTCGAGTATCCCAAGAGCACCCACGCCCTGTACGTCCGGTCCGCGGGCCCGTGCAATACCGCCCATCTGATCAACACGGACGAGGACGCCCACACCGGAAAGCGGTGCCTCCGGTTCTTCGCCACGCGCCTCCAGCCGCAGCAGACCCTCTTCCTGTATAAAAAGACCTATTACTGGAAAGAGGACTTCAGCGATTCCCGGTACGATCCCGTCTTCTCCCCCATCCTGTACCCCGGGCAGCGGGTGGAAGGCTGGCTGAAGGTGCCCGCCTACGGCAGCGACACCTGGGGCTGCGCCTACGCGCGGGACACCCGCCGCGACAGGACCGTATACGGTGAGAAGGTCCGCCTCACCCACGGCGCGCCCTGGCAGCGCGTCAGCGTCAGCATCCCGCCCATGGAGGGCGGCCTCATCGATGAGGCGGGCTTCTGCCTGTGGACGCCGGACGAGAAAGTCAAAAAGGGCTACCAGCTGGTGGTGCTGGCCGACGACCTGCGCTTTGACGGCCTGCCGGATTATTCCCTCGAATTCAAAAACGAGAAAACGGAAGTGTGGAGCGAGCGCCACACGGACATCACCCAGATCTCCCGCATGAAGGGGACCGCGCGTCTTGAGGACGGGCTCCTTCATATCGCCTGTGAGGACGAGGGAGAATGGTACACCGGTTCATCGGAATGGAAGGATTATACCGCCTCCTTCGTGATGACAAGGGAGAGCGGCAGAAAGCACGACGCGCTCGTGCGGGTCCAGGGCGCGATCCGGTGCTACGCCGTGGGCTTTGACGGGGACGACCTCACCATCCGCAAGAACGACAACGGGTACACCACCCTGGGCTCCGTGCCCTGCCCCATGCCCCTTCATGAAAAACTGACCCTCACCGTCACGGCGCGCGGGAACGAGATCACCGCCCGATGCGGGCCCGTGGCCCTGACTGTAAAAGACGAGGACCATCCCTGGCTGCGGGGCGCCGTGGGCGTCGCCGTGCGGGAGGGTTCCACGGCCCTGATCGAGAGCGTGAGGATCCGGGGCCAGGAGCCGGAGACGGCCCATGGATGAGATCCTTCAGGCGTTCCGGGACGGGATCCCCGGCATGGCCGAAGTGAGGAGCGCCATCGACAAAGAAAACGCATCCGGCCGCGGACCGGTCACCTCGTTTACGGTGCGATGGCAGCCGGAAACGAGCGTCCGCCTGAGACACGGCGCTCTGCCGGCGTTTTCCGGCGCGGAAACGGTCTCCGGCGCGTCCATGAGCGTCATCATGACCGGGTTCGAGTTTCCTTTCCTGCTCCGCCTTCCCCCGGGACACCGGCCGGGCCGACCGTGCCCGGCGCTGCTTTTCCTGCACGGCATCGGGGAACGCGGTGCCGATCCGTCGATCCTGACGGACCAGGGGCCCTTCCGGTTCGTTTCGGCGGGGAACGAACTGCCGTTCATCCTGATCGCGCCCCAGCTGGAAAAGGGCCGTCACTGGACGGAGGACGCGTCGGGCCGTCCCTCGGATACGCAGATGATGAGGCTCGCGGGATTCCTGCGCCAGGTGAGCGAAGCGTACGATATCGACCCGTGCCGGCTGTACCTGACGGGCCTGAGCATGGGCGGCAGGGGCGCTCTCAGGCTGGCCTGCTTCCTCCCGCGCGCCTTCGCCGCCGCGGCCGTGTGCTGCGGACGCGCCTCCGAAAGGACCGATCCGGACAGGATGCTGTATCCCATCGACGGTATGAAGGATCTTCCCTTATGGCTCTTTCACGGCACGGAGGATGACATCGTCCTGCCTGAGCATTCCCTGAGCGTGTTAAGGCAGCTGACGGACCTTGAACCGCGGACAGACCGGCGCCTGACGATGTACCCCGGCGTAAAGCACGGCTGTTTCGACCACGCGTATCTCGAACGGGAACTGTATGACTGGTTCGTTTGTCACGATATCAAAACCCCGGTGCGATGCCCGGCCGGGATGAGTCCGGGCCGGAGATGAAACAGGAGCGAAATATGATGACCACAATCCTGTCCCCCTGCGGGATCCTGGGCTACGGGTTCCCCGAGGGATCGTTCAAAAGAGCGCTGGATGAGAAGCCGGACGCCATCGTGGTGGACGCCGGCAGCACCGACGCCGGGCCCCACAAGCTGGGCGCCGGCACGGCGATCGTCAGCCGCAGGGCGGCGAAGAAGGACCTGAAAGCCCTGATGGAAGGGGCCCGGGACAGG